>CAZJXZ010000102.1:7107-8830 GCA_964549955.1 uncultured Eubacteriales bacterium | reverse complement strand
GCAGCTTTTGCCCCAGCGAGGCAAAAGCTGCTCGGTTTCAGGCTTCGCTCTCCTCTCCCTTCGGTCGAGGAACCATGCCCGCTCAGCCTTCAAACGGTTTTTTTCACCTGCAGGCCTTCGCAGAATAATAATGTTGTTTTAAGATTTTGCGAAAACATATTCTTTCAATACGCCGGGTTTTGTTTGAAATTTAACCATGGATTCTTTACAAGCACTTTCGTGTTTGATATTATCAAAACTTGATTGATGCTTTGATGAAAAGAAAAGTTTTCTTTTTTTTGACTTTTGCTCTTCTGCTCATCCTCCTTCCCGCTCGTGACGAGGATATCTGGAGTCAACCTTTACAGAAGGTGTCAGCCATCAAGTCCATTATCGAGAAGAATTACTTCAAGAGTATCGACCCAGAAGAGCTGACCTATTCATCCATCAGGGGGATTATTCAGACTCTGGACCCTCATTCCTATTTCCTCGACCCCAGCCATTTCTCTCGGTTGATGGAAGAGCAAGAAGGAAAATACTATGGCCTGGGAATCTTGATTCAGAAGCAGGGGGAGCGGCTGGTTGTCATTACTCCTCTTGAAGGAGGGCCGGCCTACAGGCTTGGTATCCAGCCCGGGGACGTCATTTCTCAGATTGATGGAGAGAGCACCAAGCCTCTGTCGAGTTATGATGCCATGCAGAAGTTGAGAGGACCAAAAGGGACAAAGGTAACCATTATCATCGAGCGTGAAGAACTGGAAAAACCTCTGGAATTGACCATAGAGAGGGAGGAGATCCCACTCTACAGCGTTCCTTATGCTTTTATGCTGCAGGATGATATCGGCTATATCTATATCCGCAGCTTTGCGCAAAGGACAACCCAGGAGTTCGGAGAAAAGATGGAGTCGTTGTTGAAGCAAGGAATGAAAAAGCTCATCCTTGACATGAGGACGAACGGCGGAGGCGCTTTTTTTCCGTCGATTGAGATCTCAGATAAGTTTTTACCAAAAGGCTCCCTGATTGTCACCATCCACGGAAGGAACAAGGCTTACAATGGAGAATTCCGAGCAGAGCGGGACGGTGAATATGAGAACATGCCTCTTGTCATCCTCATCAACCGAGGCAGCGCCAGCGCCCCTGAAATCTTGAGCGGAGCCATCAGAGACAACGACAGAGGTTTGATTGTTGGCATGGATTCCTTCGGCAAGGGGCTGGTGCAGACCATCCATCAGATTGGCCCGAATCTTGCGATTGCCTTGACAACGGCGAAATATTTCACACCGAGCGGCATGTCCATCCAGAGAGACTATAACAACCTGGATGACTGGATCCTCAGAAAGGAAGCTCCGGAGGAGAAAAGAGAGGTTGGATACACCGCAAGAGGGAGAAGAGTCCTTGGCCAGGGAGGAATCTCGCCCGATTATAAAGTGGAGACCTCATTTCAATCCATTACGGTTGATTTATTACTGAAAGGAGCTTTCTTTTCCTATGCCCGTAAGTTTGCTGCCAAAAACACTCCATTGTCCAAGGAATATATCTTTCCTCAAGAGATGCAGACGGCCGTCAGGGATTCCACAAAAGCAAAAGTCATCGGCAAAGATTTTGCCGCTGATGCGCGGCTTATAGAAGATTTTAAAGACTATCTTCGTCAGATAAAAAAGTCGTTCGACCCGGCTCAATTTGAAGAGGCCAAAGAAGAAATAAAAAGAGAGCTGGAAAAAGAAATCGTCTCTTCAATCTTTGG
>CAZJXZ010000102.1:0-7007 GCA_964549955.1 uncultured Eubacteriales bacterium | reverse complement strand
GAAATTAAGAGGAATAGAGAAAGGAGGAAAAGGTGAGAATTGCCGTCGCATCAGACCATGCCGGGTATGAGCTCAAGATGGAGGTCATCAAATATCTTTCTGAAAGAGGAGTTGAATACATGGACTTCGGCTGTGGGCCTGGAGAGAGAGTGGATTATCCGGATTATGGAGAGAGGGCGATTAAAACAGTTTGCTCAGGCGAATTTGAGCGGGCGATCCTTGTCTGCGGAAGCGGACTGGGAATGGCTATTGTCGCCGACAAGTTTAAAGGGATAAGAGCCACTGCCTGCTGGGATGAGTATTCAGCCAAAGTGAGCCGAAGCCACAACAATTCTAACTGCCTGTCGATTGGGGGAAGAATTCTGGATGCGGACAAGGCGCGTAACATTGTCCGCATCTGGCTTGAAACGCAATTCGAAGGTGGCCGGCATCAAGCCAGAATCGATAAAATTTCCGCTATCGAAGAAAGGAATTTTAAATAAAAGAAGAGGAGGGAAGCCGATGTCTTCATTCACTGAAAAAATTCAATCCCTATCTCATAAGATTATCGAGAATAATAATTGGAGACAAAGGGAGTCCTTTAACCTTATCCCCTCTGAGACCACTCCCTCTATTCTAGTCAAGATCTGTGAAATTTCCGACCCGGCAGGCCGCTACGCGGAGCACAGGACGCTGAAGGGAGAGGAGGTCTATTTTTATCAAGGAACAAGTTTCATCAAGGAGGTTGAAGAGGAGGCAAGAAAAGAGCTGGGCCGCTTTTTCGACTGCGAAGAGGTGGAACTCAGGCCGATAAGCGGACAGATGGCCAACGAAGTTGTCTTTAAAGGGATGGTCCGCTTTTTGAACCGGGAGCGGCCTCAAGGCCAGCCGCCGCGACGGATGAAGCTGGTGATGAACAATGAGTTGACTAAAGGAGGACATCTCAGTTCGCAGCCTATGGGCGCTCTTTTCAATTATGTGGAAGAAAATCCGCAAACGGGTAAGGAATACGTCATCAATTTTCCTGTTGATAAGGAAAATCCTTATAAACCTGACCTCGAAGGGCTCAAGCAGATTCTCGAGCAGCACAAGCCTGAACTTCTGGTCTTCGGCAAAAGCATGTTCCTCTATCCTGAGCCTATCAGATTCGTCTCTGATTTGTTCAAAAATTGGGATGTTCGTCCGGTGATCATGTACGACATGGCTCACGTCTTGGGGCTTTATGGGGCCTTCCAGATGCCTTTCGAAGAAGGGACTGATGTTGTCACCGGAAGCACGCACAAAACTTTTTTTGGCCCCCAAAGAGGAGTCATCGCTGGCAAGTTCGCCGCAGATAGCCCGCTGCGAAAATTGTGGCTGGATATCAAGGGCCGTGCCTTCCCGGGCTCGACGAGCAACCATCATCTGGGAACCCTTCTGGGGCTGTTGATGGCCGCCTACGAGATGAATGAGTTTAAAGAAGAATACCAGAAGCAAGTCAGAATCAACGCTAAGGCTTTTGCCCGCGCTTTGAGCGCACAAGGAGTTCAGGTCGAAGGCGACCCCAATGATGGTTTCACAGAAACTCACCAGGTTGTCATTCGGGTTAAGCCTTTTGGCGGTGGCCAGGAGATTGCCCGACGTCTGGAAGAGAACAATATCATCACCAATTACCAGGCACTGCCTGATGACCAGACATTCCTTGAGTCGAGCGGAATCCGGATGGGCGTCCAGGAGATGACTCGCTTTGGAATGGCAGAGAAAGACTTTGCCGTCCTTGCAGGATTAATTGCCGAGGTTATCATTAAGAATAAAAAGGCGAAGGAAGAAGTCAAGAAATTTCGACAGAATTTCCTTCGGATGAAGTATTGCCTTCCGATGAAGCAGGCCCTTCCTCTTGCTTCGAAAATGATGAGGAGCATTGTCCATGACCCTGATTTTGCTGACCAGTTTATGGAGAGCATGGAGAAGAGAGTGAGTTGACTTGAAGACCCCATTTTTGTCAGAATGAATAAAAAAATGAGGATTCTAAATTGAAAATTTTGGTCGTTGGTTCTGGCGGAAGAGAGCATGCGCTCGCTTGGAAATTATCTCAAAGCTCTCGCGTTAAAAAGATTTATTGTGCTCCAGGAAATGCGGGCACGATGAGCGTTGCTGAGAACGTTTCCATCAAGGACTCTGATATCAAAGGCCTGGCTGAGTTTGCCTCCCAGAAAAAGATTGATTTGACGGTTGTTGGCCCGGAGCTTCCTTTGACTTTGGGCATCGTTGATGAGTTTGAGAAGCGAGATTTAAAAATATTCGGCCCGACCAAGAGCACGGCCGAGCTCGAAGGAAGCAAGGTCTTTGCTAAGCAGTTCATGGACCGCCACAAGATTCCGACGGCCAGATACAGAGTGGCTGAATCGCCGCAGAAGGCAGCGGACATTTTAAAAAAAGGGGAGATTTCATTCCCGCTGGTTATAAAGGCAGACGGGCTGGCTGCCGGGAAAGGAGCCATAGTCTGCAAAAGCCGGGAAAGAGCAGAGGAGGTTGTTCACTCGGTCATGGTTGAAAAGCAGTTTGGAGAGTCGGGCAAGAGAATCGTCATCGAGGAATTCTTAAAAGGCAAGGAGGTCTCGTTTATCGTCCTCTGCGATGGCAAAAGAGTGGCCCCTCTTGTCACGGCCATGGACCATAAGGCTGTCTACGATGATGATAAAGGTCCGAATACCGGCGGAATGGGCGCCATATCTCCCTCTCCTTTCATCAATAAAGAGCTGTTTTTCAAAATCATGGAAACCATCGTCTTTCCCACTGTGACCCGGATGCTCGAAGAAGGGAGAAAATTTAAAGGCGTCCTTTATGTGGGATTGATGCTGACTGAGGACGGGCCCCAAGTTCTGGAGTACAACTGCCGATTCGGAGACCCTGAGACTCAGCCGCAACTGCTGAGGATGGAGAGCGACCTTGCCGAAGTCTTGCTTTCCATCGTCGAAGAGAATGTCTTGGAAAAGGAAATCAAGTGGAGCCGTAGACCCTCTGCGTGTGTCGTCCTTGCTTCTGGCGGATACCCGGTTAAGTATGAGAAGGGCAAGAAGATTGAAGGGCTGATGGAAGCCTCTAATATGCCCGGCATAACCGTTTTCCATGCCGGGACAAAGTTGCAGGGAGGAGATTATTTCACCGACGGCGGAAGAGTCTTAGGAGTCTGCGCTTCAGAAGATACTTTGGCCGAGACCATGGATAGAATCTACAAGGCCATCTCCTTAATATCCTTTGAAGCGATGCATTTCAGAGGCGATATCGGGGTGAAAAGGGGATGAAGAAAATGAAGGTTGCAATTTTAATGGGTAGCGACTCGGATTACGAGCTTATGGAAGAGGCTCTGCAGGTACTTAGAAAATTTGAGGTTCCTTATGGCCTGGAGGTGAGCTCGGCTCACCGTTCACCCCAGAGGACGACAAAACTGATAAAGTCTTTTGAGAAGAAAGGAGCCGAAGTCTTTATCGCTGTTGCCGGCAAAGCAGCTCATTTAGCAGGCTTTGTCGCTGCGCACTCGGTCAGGCCTGTGATCGGAGTTCCAGTCTGGGATTCGACTCTCAACGGCCTCGATGCCCTTCTTTCGACTGTGCAGATGCCCAAAGGCGTTCCTGTGGCCACCATGGGCTTGGGCAAATCCGGAGCTTCAAATGCCGCTCTTCTTGCCATCCAGATTTTGAGCCTTAAAGAGCCGTCGTTGAGGAAAAAGCTCGAAAAGCATCGGGCTGAGATGGCGGCCTTGGTTGAAACCAGCTCAAAGAAAATTCAGAAAAAAACGTGACATCTTTTTCAATTCAAACTTTCGGCTGCCGTGTGAATCAGGCAGAGGCTTTTCTCTGGGCAGATGAATTCCAGAAGCATGGTTTGAAGTATGAGGAAGATTTTTACCGCAGCGACCTGGTCATCGTCAATTCCTGCACCCTGACCAGCCGAGCGGACAGCGACCTGAAGAGCTTTATCAGAAGAGTTTCCTCTCTCAGTCCAAAGGCAAAGCTGATTATCACCGGATGCTACGCTGAAAGGGCGGCTGAAGAGCTGAGAAAGATACCTCAGGTCTGGCTTGTCTTCTCTAACAAAGAAAAGGAAGACTTGTCCAGAAGAATTCTTGCTCTTTTTGGCAAGGAGAATGGAGAAAAAGTTACGCCGTTCCGCTCCCGGGCTCTGGTCAAGATTCAGGATGGATGCAATTTCCGCTGCAGTTTTTGCATCATTCCTAGAGTCAGGGGTAGGAGCGTAAGCTTGGAGAAGAGCAGAATCCTGGCTCAAGTCAAGGAATTCATAAGCCAAGGTTTCAAAGAAGTTGTCCTGACCGGGGTTCATCTCTGCTCTTACGGCGCTGACCTCGAGCCTCGAAGCTCTTTGCTCGAACTGCTGCAGGACATCGAGAGCCTGGATGGAGTGCCGAGGCTGCGGCTGAGTTCTTTAGACCCACGATACCTGGAACCTCGATTGATAAATCAGCTGACATCGAGCGAGAGAATATGCCCGCATTTCCACCTCTCCCTACAGAATGGGTCTGACAGAATATTGGAAGGCATGGGGCGAAAGATAAAAACCAAAGATTACCGGAATATTCTCAATCAATTACGAGAAGAATCTCCCTGGGCATCGCTCGGAGCAGACATCATCGTCGGCTTTCCCGGGGAAAGCGATGATGATTTCGAGCAGACTTCGAGCTTTCTCGAGCACTCACCATTGACTTATTTTCATGTTTTTACTTATTCTCCGCGGCCAGGGACAGAAGCTTCTTCCTGGAGCGAAGTCGAGGGCAAGGTCAAAAGGAAAAGAGCGTTTTTTTTGCGGGAGCTCTCGAAGAGGAAGAACTCGAACTTTCGCCAGCTCTTCATAGGAAAAGAATGCGAGGCCATCGTCATCAAAAAGGAAAAAGAAAAGACTGAGGTTTTAACATCCAATTATTTTAAGGTTTCTGTTCCTTACTGCCCGTATGATGAAAGAGAAGAAGTGAGAGTGAGAATCATAAAAGTCAATAGTGGGACGACAGCAGGAGAAATCGTCGGGGTGCCAAAAGCGGCGTGTCTTCGAAACACTTAGCCGGAGCATTGCCTACGGTCCTCCCAACATCCAGCTTGATTCTTTTCATGCCACAGATTTGAGCACGCTTGCTTTATTCAATTTTCTGTGGTTAAAGGGCTGAAATAAGGATAGAATAAAAAGATGAAAATCATCATCCTTCCTCCCGAGGTATCGCAGAAAATTGCAGCCGGTGAAGTCATCGAAAGGCCCTTTTCTGTGGTCAAGGAGCTGGTGGAAAACTCTCTGGATGCCGGCTCTTCTGAGGTTAAAGTCGAGCTTGCCGCTGGAGGAAAAAAGCTGGTGAGAGTCACGGATGACGGCCAGGGAATGACAAGAGAGGACGCATTGCTTTGCTTCGAGAGACATTCCACGAGCAAATTAACCAGCCTCGAGGATTTGAACCGGATTTCCACCCTCGGCTTTCGAGGAGAAGCCTTGCCCAGCATCTCTGCTGTCTCCAGGGTTGTCCTCAAGACTTCGGATGGAAGCAGAGGAATGGGGACTCTGCTCGAAAGAGAAGGAGAAAAGCTCATCCAAGTTTCAGACATCGCCTTTCCTAGAGGGACAAGCGTTGAAGTCAGGGATTTGTTCTTCAATCTGCCGGCAAGGCAAAAATTTCTCCGCTCGGATAAATCAGAGCTTTCTTCGATCGTAAAGCAGCTAGCCAACGTCTCCCTCGCTTATCCTGAAAAGAGATTCACTTTATCCCATGGAACAAGGCAGATTTTTGATTACCCTGCTGTGAAAAGTCTCAAGGAGAGAATTTTTCAAGTCTACGGAAAATCGTTTCTGGAGCAGCTCCTTGAGATTGATTTCAAAGATGAGGGATGGAGAATCTTTGGCTATGCTTCTTCTCCGCCTTCAGGACGGCGGGACAAGTCTCTTCAGTCCTTTTTTGTCAACAGGCGTCCGGTCAGGGACCGAACCCTTCAGGCTGCCTTGAATCAGGCTTACCGAGGATTTTTGGAGAAAGATTATTTTGCTGAAAGCATAATCTTTCTTTTCTGTCCCTACAGCGAAGTCGACATCAATGTCCATCCGACTAAAGCAGAGGTCAGGTTTAAAGATTCAAGCCTTGTTTTTCATCTTGTTTTGGAGAGCATAGAACAGGCCTTTCTCAAAGCAAAGGGAATAAAGGAAGTTTATCCTTTCAAGGCAGAAGAAAAGGCGAAGTTCTCTACAAGAGAAGAGATCGTTCCACCCTCTTTCCAGCTGAAAAGAGAAGAGGCAGCCTCAAAGCAGGGTTTGTTCTTTTCTTTAGCCGAGGAAGAGAGAGCATTCCCGCGTGCTTTAGGTCAGTACCAGGAGACCTACATCGTGGCTTTATCCAAAGACGGAATCATCATCCTCGACCAGCACAACGCCCATGAGAGAGTCCTTTTTGAGCAGTACGAGGAGATAGACCAAAAAAAGAAATGGCCTCAAAAGATGGCTCTGCTTCCCATCGTCTTCGAGCTCTCCCCTTCCCAGGTTTTGAGCTTTGAAGACAACGAGCTCCAGCTGGAAGAAGTTGGCTTCAGGATAGAGGCTATGGGTGGACGAAGCTTTGCTTTGAAGGAATATCCCGACATATTCAAAGAAGAAGAGGCAAAGGACATCCTTCTCTCGCTCCTTGAAGAGATAGGGAGAGAGGAGATAGAGGATAGAAAGAAGAAGATATTGGCCACCCTGGCCTGTAAGACTGCGGTCAAGGCAGGGCAGGCCTTGTCTCTGGAAAAGATGAATTACTTGGTGGAGGAGCTCTTCAAGACCTCAAATCCCTCCCTCTGTCCTCACGGAAGACCGGTGATGGTCATGCTCGATAGGAAAGAGATCGAGCGGGCTTTGAAGAGGAGCTGAAATTGACAACGATTTTCTCTTCTGTTAAGATTAGCGGGACTAAAATCCAGGACAGATTTCCAGAGTCTGCCGCTCGACCGGCGCAATTTTCCGTGATTGATTATTTTCGGGGAGTAGCGCAGCCTGGTTTAGCGCGCCTGCCTTGGGAGCAGGAG
>CAZJXZ010000101.1:0-9099 GCA_964549955.1 uncultured Eubacteriales bacterium | reverse complement strand
GATGGCCAGTTTAGTAGTCCCGCGGGGATAGCAGTAGACAATTCTGGTTATGTGTATGTATCTGATCGATCTCTTTGTCGCATCCAGAAATTCAGGCCTATTTCCAGCGGGCAGGCATTACTCAAAAATAGTCCTCAGATCCTAAACAATAATTTTCGCACAAATAAAAGCCCTATACAGAGATCACATAACATAAAGTTATCTCTTCAAAATAGATTAAAGGAGAAAAAAGAGTAGATTAACAAATAAAAAGAAGATAAAAGAATGAAAACAAGCACTGAGCAAATGCTTCTTTTAAGACGAAAATCAATGAAAAAAATATTTCATTCAAAAACTTTAGTCTTTTTGCTTATCTTATCTTTCATCCTATTGATGACCTCAGAAGCCACCCCGATTAAGAAAATCGATGACAGCGATAAAGAGTTTGAGCCTGTGGTGAGAGTGAAGGGAGAGCAAAATATACCTGCTGACCAGAAGGCTCAATTTGATAAACTGATTGAGGAAGGCAAGAGGCTTCTCCAGCAAGAGATGGACTATGAGGGGGCGATTAAAAAATTCAAGGAAGCTGAGCAGATGGCGGTATCCAGGTTGGAGAAAGCGGATGCCTTATTTTATCTCTCGCTCGGCCACTATGCCAATCTTGGGGAGAAGATCAGCAAAGAGCTTGATGAGACGGTGAGGAAGCTCATAGAGATAGACTATTATCGGGAGCTGGATATGCGTTTATGCTCACCGAGGTATGTCGAGTTATTCCAGGGCATAAAGAAAGATTATGGCGTGTTGAGAGTTCAATCGAAGCCTGCAGGCGCAGATGTTTATATTAACGATAGTCAATCTCCTCTGGGAAAGACTCCCTTTACTCTTGGCTGCAAGGCTGGGTCTGTTAGAGTAAAGGTTAAGAGGGGCAAGAAAGAGAAAAAGGATATATTTAAAGTAGTCGCCGGGAAAGAGACAGCGCCGCCGGTTTATGTTTTTAAGGGGGGCACGAGTTTATTATTGGTGGCTGGCGGGATAGCTCTGGCAGGCGGGGCAGGTGCGGCTTTGCTTTTAAAAGGGAAGAAGGGAGGTGAAGAGGCAACAACTGGGAGCATTCAGGTAAATTCAAGCCCGACAGGGGCAAAGGTTTATCTTGATGGGACCGATACAGGGAAAGTGACAAATTGCACTTTAACCGATGTTTCCCCTGGCAGCCATAATATAAAACTTATAAAAGAGGGCTATGAAGATTATCAAGAGAGCGTTTCAGTGGTTGTCGGTCAGGTCACGATTGTAAGCACTGCTCTCACCAAGCATACGATCATCATCACCAGCCCCACAGGAAGCACAATCTGGACCCAGGGAGATGAGGTGCAGATAAGGTGGCAGACAAGCGGGGCATCAGGCTCCAAGGTCAATGTCAGCTCAAGAGCCGGCTCGAAGCGCTTATTGAGTCCTGACAGAAATTCGTTATCTTGGTTTAAAAGAACATCCTTGCTTTTGAATCGTCCTTTTCGGATTTTAACGACAAAAAGAAAACAGTCGCAAGACATTGACTTATCAAGAGCCATGGGATCAACCTCGAATAAATCATCTAATTATCAAAATGCTGGGAAAGAGTTCTCTCTTCTAGCCAGAAGCAGAACTGATATTCAAACAAGAATGAGAAGCGATAAAGGGGCAAGAGAGGGCACTCGATTTGATATCAGGCCGTCTTTTCATCCAACACCTCACTCACTACAGAATTCTCGTCAGGGATTTAAGCCTTTGGGAAATGAAAACGTTTTAACCATAACAAATGTGAAGATTGAGCTTTATAAAGGAGATAATTTAGCACAAACAATCTCTTCGAGCACCGAGAACGATGGAGTTTATGCCTGGACGGTGAACCAAACCTTGGGGGATGGCTCAGATTACAGAGTTAAAATTTCCTGCGCTACTGATGCTTCAGTATATGGCGAAAGCGGTCAGTTCAAGATAGAACCTAAGTCCATAACCGTCACCAAACCCATATCGAGCACCTACTGGACAAAAGGACAAACAGCCGACATCACCTGGACGTCCACAGGTGCGATCACGGATGTTAAGATTGACCTCTACAAAGGCGCCAGCCTCCAGCAAACGATTGTCTACAGTGCTCCAAATAATGGCTCATACACTTGGGGACAAGTGACTACTTCTCTTGAGACCGCAGCAGGTTATAAGGTAAGAATTTCGAGCGTCACTGCTTCTGGAGTTTACGATGAGAGTGAGGAATTTAATATCACCCATGGATATGAATTTTTTTCCAAATGGGGGAGTGAAGGCAGTGGGGACGGACAATTTAGATCTCCTATAGGGATAGCGATAGACAGTTCTGGCAACATTTATATATCAGATCAAGGAAATCATCGTATCCAGAAATTCACTCCAGATGGTACTTTTTTAGCGAAGTGGGGAGGCTATAATGGCAATGATGGCCAATTTCATTTTCCTGCTGGAATAGCGGTTGACAGCTTAGATTATATTTATGTAGCTGATTCATATAACAGTCGCATTCAAAAATTCACAACTGATGGAACCTTTGTATTCAAGTGGGGAAGTTATGGAAATGGGGATGGCCAGTTTTATTTGCCTATTGGAGTAGCAGTGGACAGCTCCGGTTTTGTTTATGTCTCTGATTGGGGTAATCATCGCATCCAAAAATTCACAGCTGATGGGACCTTTGTATCTAAGTGGGGGAGCCAAGGAACCGGGGACGGACAATTTCAATATCCCAGAGAGATTGCGATTGATATTTCTGGCTATGTCTATGTTCCTGATTTTAATCATCGTATCCAGAAATTCACTTCAGATGGTACTTTTATTTGCAAGTGGGGAGGTCAAGGAGGCGAGGATGGTCAGTTTAGAAACCCCACGGACATAGCGATAGACGATTCTAGCTCCATTTATGTGGCTGATAAAGAGAATTATCGCATTCAGAAATTCACATCTAATGGTATTTTTGTGACAAAGTGGGGAAGCTATGGATCTGGAGATGGACAGTTTTTTGGGCCCGGCGCCATAGCGCTAGATGCTAATGGTTATATTTATGTGTGTGACGTTGGAAATCATCGCGTCGAGAAATTCAGGCCTGTTAATAATTAGAACAATTAAATAAGAATTTTTTTGGTGCATTTCCTTTTGTCCAAGAGATTAATTTGATCCAAGCGAACAAATTGAAAAACTCAGAGATAATGAAAAGAAATCTTAAGTTTTTAATTGCCGTCATGGTCTTTCTATTCTCGTATCAATTTTCTAATGGTCAAGATAGAGAGGCTGAAGAAAAAATTGTGCCTAAAAAGCAGCTCATCTCCCTTCAAAAATCGCTATTAATTCCAGGATGGGGACAGATTGCAGAGAAAAGATATGTAGAAGGAGCCTTATTTTTATCGGCAGAAATCTTTTGTGTCTATAAGATTCTCTCTTACAATCACAAAGGAAATTATTACTATGAGCGCTATAAAAAAGCAGATAATGTCACCGATGCCGTTAGATACAGAGAATTGACTGAGAGATATGATACTCAGAGGAACAAGTTTTTTCTGGCTGCAGCAGGCACCTGGGTTTTCAATTTGCTTGACATTTATCTTATCGTCAAAAGCAAAGAGAGAAAGAAGCGAAACTTTAATTTAAAACTTGAAAACTATGAAAACAAAACGCTGGTTTTTACTATCTTTTACAGTTTTTAGCATCTTTCTTTCCTCCTCGTGCCAGGACCGCATATTCGACAACCCCTTTGACCCCGGGGCAGCAGAGATCGTCTTTGAAGTGGTCAGCACAATTTTAACTCCTTGCTCGTATCCTTTAGGCCTTACCTGGGATGGAAGCACTTTATGGAATGTCGATGGTTATAATGATACCCTGTACAGCATCAACCGACTCAGCGGAGCTCAAGTCAGGGCTCTCTCATCCCCGCTTCCAGAAACAACAGGAATCGCCTACGACGGTCAGGACCTCTGGCTGTGCAGCGAGTCGATGGTCGATGTTTACAAGATAAACATCCTGAACGGCGATATCCAAAAGAGGCTCAACCTCCAGAGGGGTTCTTTCACAGCTATCGCCTACGGCCTGAGCTCTCTCTGGATAGCTGATTCTCAATTGAATAAAATCTTGAGGGTCGACCCGGAGACAGCAGAGGTCATTTCTTCCTTTGAAAACCCGGGCATAAGGGTCGACGGCTTAGCCTTTGACGGCAGCCATTTCTGGGTTTCTGATTCTTCAACCCTGACCATCTACCAGCTCAACCTTGAGGGACAGGTCTTGAGGACTTTCCTTTCTCCAGGACAGTCCCCGCAAGGGCTTGCCTATGATGGCCATTATCTATGGAACGCAGACGGAAATCGAAAAATCTATCAGTTGAGATTCCAGAATTGAGTCGAGTGAAATATTTTCTCATTTTTTTCTCTGTTTTCTCCACTCTGTCCTCGCTTTTGTGGGCTTCAGAAGAAAGTCTTTTACGCTTGAAAGGCGAATACCTCGCCTACAGTTATGACCACAATCAGATTTACGGAGAAAAGGTGGAGTTTAATTTCGCCGGTTACAGTGTGTCTTCCCTCTGCATAAAAGCTGATTTGCTGGCTCGAACTTTTTATGCTTACGGAAATGTGACTTTAAGAAAAGACAGCGAGACTCTTTTGGCCGATGAGTTTTTGTTTGAGCCTCAGCAGAAAAAAGGCAGCCTTATCCGCTATAAAGATAGGATCGAGGCGGAAAAGATTGGAGAGGAAAAGGAAGAGCTGCCTTTTTTCAAAAGCGCTCCTCTCGAAGAATTGAATTTAGCCAAGATTCAAAAATCATTCATCTATTTTATCGGCCAAGATCTTGAGGTTACCGCCGACTTCGAAGTCTACGGATACAACATGACCCTCTTTATCGAGGGCCTGGAATCTGTAAGGTTTAAGAAATTTAGACTATCCGGCGGAATCGACCAAAGAAGAAACGGAATTTCTCTCAACAAGGTCTGGTACACAAAATCTCAGGGCTTAGTCGGGAGAGTCAGCTATTTCTATGAAAAAAAGGAAAAGGCTAACAGTCTAACCCAGCTCAACTACGAAGAGCATTCTGTCTTAAAGGACTACCCCGGGCTTAAGCGGCAGGTTGATGTGATGAGCTCGACAACCTTAAACTTGGGCAAAGACCTGAGCCTTGGCCTGACAGGGAACTACAATTCAAGCAATCTCTGGAACACCGGCCTGTGGCTGAATAAAAAGTGGAGCAATGAAACCACGACTCAGGTGAGCTTTTCCTACAACAAGCCGGTCAACCTCAAAGGAGAGACATGGCTCGGCCTCCAGTCAACCCTGGACGCGGGGAAATTCGGAAATATCTCTTTCAGCGGAAAATACGAGACTCAGAATCAATTGTTGAGCTATTTTTCTTACGGAAACACCGTCCTTAACAGAATCCATTTTCTTCTCTCCTCCTCCTACTCCAAGGTCAGTATTGGCGGGAGCCGCGCTTATTCAGAGATACTCTCAGGAGGAATCGACCTCTCCTACGGCTCCCGGATATTCAACCTTTCCCTGGATTATTATTTGAATTACGACCTGTTTGGAGAACAGCTCCTGTCGCAGCCCCAGCTCAGGCTGGGTCTCACTCCTTTTCAGCTCTATGGCGGCCTTCTGACAGCCAGCCTTTACAACACGTTGATTTACAGCAACCTGAAGAGAGACGGTTTTAGCCTCAACAATTTCAGCAATAATACAGGTTTCAGGCTTACGACTCAGCCTGTCTTTATCCAGAAAGGCCTTTCCCTGAACTGGAGTGCTGCTCTGGAGCAATTCACCGAAAAAGAAGGCAGGAACTTCACCTCGGGCGGGCTCATCTTTAACGGTAAAAAAGATTTGGCTCAGGGGATTTCTTTTGAAGGCTTTTATAGCGTTCAATCACGGCGGAAGACGAGAGGCTGGCTGATTGAAGGGACGACAAGCCAGGATTTAAGCGCCATCCTGAAGGTTCATCCCTCCCCAAAATTCGACAGCTGGGTCTCATTGTCCTACGACCCTAAAAACAGCCAGTGGCGGCAGTCATTTGCCGATTTCTCAGTGGCCATAATAAAGAACTGGAGGTTTCATTCTTTGCTGAATTATGATTTTCTTTTGAATAAGTTATACAACGTTGACTTGTATCTCATTCGCGAAGCAGGCAGGCTCCAGTTGAGGCTTATCTGGCGAAGCCTCTCTAAACAATTTCTGGTTGAACTGGTCCCAAGATGAAAAGGATTATTTTTGCCGTGACTCTGTGTCTGGCCCTGACCTTTCTCTGGGGCTGTATCTCTTTCAAAAAAAATCCTCTCTTCCCGGCAGAGAACACGGTTGAATCCATCCAACTCTGTCAAGGAATCGATGACAGCAAAGATTTATCAAAACCTTTAAATATAAAATCCGAATTCACTCTTGAAGATGAGCAGGTCATCTGTTTCGTTCAGCTCAAAGAAGTGACATCGAAAATCTATCTCAGATGGAAGTGGTACTCTCCTGACAGAAAGTTAACAAGGGATACTGGAGAGGTTTTGGTGAATCAAGAAGGGAGATACCTTGAAGCCGTCACGGCCTATGACAGGCTAAAACTTGGCTCTGAAGGAGATATTGCCGGCCAATGGACTGTTGTTTTTTTTCTAAACAGTAATTTTTGCTACAAAAAACACTTTCAGATGATTCTGAAATTATCTGCGGCCTCTATCAGTTTGAGGTCGAAGGCGAGAACATAAAAGTTTTTATTTTTCCCTTTCTAACTCCACTTTCCCTGAGCTTCCGTCCTCTGCTTCCCAGCTGCCATTCATCTTATCCCCTTCCACAGTCAGAGTCATATGAACCCTCAAATAATCCTCTCCAGTGTTGACCAGGAAATTGCAGCTGAGCTTGTTGTCCTTGAATTCGATGTCCTCCATGTCTGCATCCTGGAGCATTCCCATCGCATCGGAAATCTTTCCCTTGTATCCGTCATCTTTCTTTTCAAAGATAACGGTCAGCTTATCAGGCTCCGGGGCATTGGGAACTTCGGCCTGTCCCACCCATGTGCCGCTCAAGTCGGCTTGCTGGCCGAGAAAAGTTCCAGCGAAGATAGCCAGAAGGAAGATGAGGAAGACGAAAATTGATGAGCTTTTTTTCATCTCTTTCTCCTTTTTTAATTTGTACGAGATTGAGCTTGATTGGACTTCGCCATCCATTTCAAAGAGTAATACGTGTTTCCTTGAGAAAAGGTTCATAATTTCGAACGAAATTAATACAAACGCAAGTTATTTTGTTATAATGACGCATGAAATTTTAATTTTTATTTGAAGTGAAGAGGGGACTACCATGGACGTCATTCATGCAATTGAGGAGAGAAGAGCCTATCGCTCCTTGGAGCCTGTTAAAATAACAGAAGATTTAATCCGGGACTTAGCCCGCTGCGCCGGGCTTGCCCCTTCCTGCTTCAATAATCAGCCCTGCCGATTCGTGTTTGTCTATGACTCTCAGAGTTTAAAGAATATGCAGGAGGCTCTTTCCAAGGGAAACCAATGGGCTTATCCAGCCTCGCTGATTGTCGCTGTCTTCAGCAGAAAAGAGGACGACTGCATCATCAAGGACAGGATCTATCACCAGTTTGACTGCGGCTTGGCAGCCGGGTTTCTCCTGCTCAGGGCGACCGAGTTGGGCCTCGTCGCTCATCCTATCGCCGGCTTCAGCCCGAAGAAGACCAAAGAAATCCTCGGCATTCCCGAGGAATATGAGGTTATCACTCTGATAATCGTCGGCAAACATTCGGATAAAATCAGCCCTATTCTTTCCGAGCAGCAGATTGAATTGGAGAAAAACAGGCCGGAGAGGCTGCCCTTTGAAAAAATAGCCCATCTCAATCGATTCCAGGCTTGAACAGTTTTATCTTTTAAGCAGAAATATTAAGGTTAAAGAATATCAAGATAGAAAAATTCGACGTGTTTTAGAGGGAAGAAATGCCGCGAGTCATAATCACCGGTGCCACAGGATTTATCGGCAAGGCTTTGTGCAGGCGTTTGGCCGAACGAGGCTATGAAATCGTCGCCCTCTCCCGTGATTTAGCAAAGGGAGAAGAAGTCTTAGGCAAGGATGTCCAAGTTGTTGAGTGGGACGGCAAGAGTAGCCGAGGATGGCTGGATTATGTTGAAGGCAGCCAAGCTCTTTTGAATCTTGCCGGAGAAAACCTATCTTCAGAGCGCTGGACTGAGGATAAAAAGCAGTCCATTCTTCAGAGCAGGCTCGATGCGGCAGAAGCCGTTGTTGAAGCAGCGAGACTTGCCAAGAAAAAGCCTGAGGTTGTCGTTCAGGCTTCAGCCATCGGCTATTATGGCCTGCGTCATGATGAGGTTTGTGATGAATCTTCTGTTCCCGGCGAAGGCTTCCTCTCCGCTGTCTCGCAGAAGTGGGAGCTCTCGACTCAGGAAGTTGAGGATCAAAGGATTCGAAGGGTCATAATCCGCACAGGAATAGTTCTGGGAAATGAGGGAGGAGCCTTTGTTCGCCTGGTGAAGCCTTTTCGTTTCTTTGTGGGTGGGCCTTTAGGAAGCGGAAAACAATGGTTTTCCTGGATTCACCTTGACGATGAGGTTGAGGCAATTATTTTTCTGATGGAAAGAGATGATCTGAGCGGAGTCTTCAACCTGACAGCCCCTCATCCAGTCCTTCAAAAAGACTTTTCCCGCATTCTGGGAAAGGTCATGAAGCGGCCCTCCTGGCTGCGCGTTCCAGCTTTTGTGCTCCGCCTGCTTTTTGGAGAGATGGCCAAGGAGATGCTCCTCTCCGGACAAAGAGTCATGCCAGCAAGACTCATCGCTTCCGGCTTTCGATTCCTTTATCCTGAGCTCGAATCAGCGCTCAAAGAAATATTAGAAAAGGATTCTTGAAAAATCCCTTGTCGCGACCTCAGCCTAGCTGCTCGGAGCAAGAATTAGGGAAAACTATTGCGGCCACAAGAAAGAAATTTTTATTACCTTGAAGGGGAGGGAAAATGGCTAGAGCTCTAGCAAACGGGCTGCGTTCCCGCTAAAAATACCCGCCTTCTCTTTGCTGGAGATATCTAATTTCTCTATACTCTCGATCATCTTCTCCAGGCTTCCGATCTGATGCGGATAATCGCTCCCGG
>CAZJXZ010000100.1:0-9105 GCA_964549955.1 uncultured Eubacteriales bacterium | reverse complement strand
CTCTCCTCTCCCTTCGGTCGAGGAGCCATGCCCGCTCAGCCTTCAAACGGTTTTCAAAGCACTTATCCTTCGCCCAACTTAGAGAAATTATCTCTTTTTTAAATAAGGGAAGTTAAGATTTGTTTTGTTTTTTTGGTTGACAAGGCTGGGATTATGTAATAAAGAAAAGCTAAAGACAGAATAAAAAAATGGTCGTAAAGGTCATTTTGGGGTGTGTCATCTGTTATTTGCTAGGCTCAATTCCTTTCTCTTATATCGTTGCCAAGATAGCCAAAGGTGTTGATATTCGGATTGTGGGCGAGGGTAATGTCGGCGGCAGGAATGTCTGGCATGTTGCCGGGAAGAAATACGGGGTCATAGCCGGCCTGTTGGATCTTTCCAAAGGATTCTTGGCCTACTGGATCGGCTTTTTCCTCGGGCTGCAGCCCTGGTATATTTGGCTTTGTGGATTTTTTGTTGTTCTGGGTCATTGCTTTCCGATTTTTTTGAAAGGAAGAGGAGGAAAGGGGGCGGCTTCAGCTCTGGGCTTTCTCTTAGCCATGCAGCCTCTAATAATCATTATCTCCGGCCTTTTGATCGCATCTCTCTATCTTCCGTTCCGCAGGTTTCACCTTGCAATCGGCGTTGGGATGGCAAGCATTCCCATCCTCTGGTGGGCGGTTCTAAAAAAGCCGTGGCCGGAGCTGGTGCTCCTGGTTTCCTTTCTCTTCTTACTCGGCATCAAAAGGATCATCGATGAGCCATATATGAGGAGAATAAAACAGCAATCAGGCTGGTAAGTTTTCATGCAATTCATACAGGCGCTTATTTTAATTTTCCTCTTTCTCATTCTTCTCAACCTGCTGCAAAACCTTAAGATTCTTCGCTCGCAGGAAACCATGAAGCTTGAATCGCCTTTGCCCCTTGTCTCTGTCCTTATTCCGGCCCGGAACGAGGAGGAAAGAATTGGAAACTGTGTGAGTTCGCTTCTTCAATCAGATTACCCTAGGCTTGAAATCATAGTTCTTGATGATAGCTCAACCGATATGACTTATGAGATTGTGAAAAATATCTCCAGGCATCATCGTAAGCTGAGAGTCTTCAAAGGCAAAAAGCTTCCAGCTGGTTGGAACGGAAAAAACTGGGCCTGCCATCAGCTCTCTCTCGCTGCTCGAGGCGATTGGTTTCTTTTTACCGATGCCGACACTATTCATAAGCCCCACTCTATTTCCACGGCTCTGAGTGCAGCCAGAAAAAGGAACTCGGTTTTCGTCAGCTGCATTCCAGGTTTTATCACCAAGACTTGGGCGGAAAAACTTTATTTCCCCATCATCCATTTTGTCTTTGTCGCTCTTCTTCCTTTCAAGCTGATTTGCTTCTCTAAAGATTCAAGAATCTCATTCGGCATGGGACCGTTTCTCTTCATCGAGAGGGATTTCTTTTTCTCTTGGGGAGGCTATGAGGCGATAAAGGCAGAGATTGTTGATGACCTGGCCATGGCAAAAAAAGTTAAGGAAAATAACGGAAAAATTTCCATCCTCGACGGCACCGAATTCATGGATGTCAGGTTTTATACCTGCTTCAAAGAAGTCTGGAATGGATTTTCCAAGAATTCCTACGAAGCCATAGGAAGGGCGCCTCATTACCTGGTGTTGATTCTTTTTAGCTGTTATTATCTCTTTATCTATCCCTATCTTTCACTCTGGGTAGCCTTCGAATCGCACCAATCTCTGACACTGCCGCTCTTCCAAGTATTGACCATCGCTCTCATCAAGTTGATCTTGTCCTTGAGGTTCAGGATTAATATTTTCTATGGGCAGCTCCATCCATTGACCGTCGTTTTCGCCTTCGCCATCCTGCTCAATTCTTGTCGTCTTTCGCTTTTCAAGAGAAAATTCGATTGGAAGGAAAGGCTCTATCCCGTAGAATAGAACCATGAATAAAATCAGGCTGGGTGTTTCGAAAACACGCAGGCTTTGAACACTCAATTCCATGCTTGACGGAGGCTGAGTGGGGAGAGAGCCGTTTGAAGGCTGAGCGGGCATGGTTCCTCGACCGAAGGGAGAGGAGAGCGATCTTGGAGGGGGAACCGCTTCGCGTTCCCCCTTCCAACGCTTTCGCTGCCTCCCCTTCTCGGACGCTTCAAAGCGTCCTGCGACCAAGGGGTCATACCCCCTTGGAATCCCCCGCTGCTTTGCCGATGGGCAAAGCAGCGAAGCCTGAAACCGAGCCGCTTTTGGCTCGCTGGGACAAAAGCGGCATGCTTTCGAACCACTCAGGCGGAGCTCTTCAAACGGTTTTCTCATCACCCAGCCTGATCCATAGCCAATCTTCATTAAAGAAAATAAGATGTATATGTTTATAAAAAAGTTGCTTCTTTTTTGTCTTTTCATTCTTTTAGTCTTTAGCTTTTTGAGTTTTGCTCAGCGGAATAAGAGCGATTCTGAAAAAATCAAGATTGTTACCACTGTTTTTCCCCTGATGGACTTTGCTCGCTCTGTTTCAGGGGAAAGGGGAGAGGTAAGCCTTCTTCTTCCGCCTGGCGCAGAAGTCCATACCTGGCAGCCCAGGCCGAGTGATATCATCAGACTTTCTTCCGCCGACATCTTTATTTTTATCGGCTTAAATATGGAACCATGGCTTAAGGATTTTCTAAGGAGTGTCAAGAATCCGCGGCTAAGGTTTCTTGAGGCAAGTCAAGGAATCTCTCTGCTGGAAAGCGCAGAACAAGACCCTCTTCATCAGCATGAGCAAAAGATTCCAGACCCGCATGTCTGGCTTGATTTTGAGCATGACCAGCTGATTGTCGAAAGGATGGCGGCTATCCTTTCTGAGATAGAGCCAGAAAATTCATCGATTTTTGAAAAGAACGCTTTAGCTTATAAAGAAAAGCTCAAAAGCCTTGACCAGAAATTCAAGCAGAGTTTAATAAATTGTCTTCAGAGGACTTTTATCCTTGGCGGGCATGCCGCTTTTGGCTTCCTGGCTAGACGGTATAACCTGCATCAGGTTTCTCTTTATGGGTTGAGTCCGGATTCCAGACCCACGCCCAAGAAGCTGGCTGAAGTTGTGCAAATGGCAAGAAGGCTTGATATAAGAGTCATTTTTTTTGAGATTCAAATCAGCAATGAATTAGCAAAGTCTCTGGCTGAGGAGGTTGGAGCCAGAATCCTTGTCTTGAATCCGGGAGCGAATCTGACCAAAGGCGAGTTGAAGTCGGGAAAGACATTTTTTGATATAATGGAAAAGAATTTGGAGAATTTAAAAATTGGACTCGGCTGCCGTTGAAGACAAGGCCTTGATCACCCTCAGGGATGTATCCTTCAGCTATGGTTCTATCCTGGTCTTGAAAGATGTGTCCTTGAATGTCCAGCAGGGTGATTTTTTGGCCATCATCGGACCCAACGGCTCTGGAAAAACAACCTTGGTTAAAGTCATCCTGGGACTGTTGAAGCCCAGCAGCGGGGAAGTTCAAATCCTGCAGAAGCCGGTCGAAGAGTTCACCGCCTGGCAAAAAATCGGCTATGTCCCTCAGAAGGCGACTCATTTTGACCCTTTCTTTCCAGTATCAGTCAGAGAGGTGGTAGCCATGGGGCTTCTCTCCAGCGGAAAATCGCCAAGGCTGACCAAGCGAGAGGAAGAGCTTGCCATTAGAAAAGCCTTGGAGCATGTGAGCATGGACCGCTTCAAAAGCTGGCGCATCGGGAATCTTTCAGGAGGACAGCAGCAGCGTATTTTTATTGCCAGAGCCATAGTCAACGAGCCCCATCTTCTTTTCCTGGATGAGCCGACAACAGGCGTGGATGCCGAGACTCAAGAGCATTTCTATGACATGGTCGATAATTTGAATAAAAAAGAAGGAATCACCATTGTTCTTGTCACCCACGACATCGGAATTGTAAACCGCCATGTGAACAAAGTCGCTTGCATCAACCAGAGATTGGTTTACCATGGCACTCATGCCGAGTTTTGCCGCTCTGAAGCCTTCAAAGAGATGATTGCCGGAGGAAACCACCTCGTCTCTCACCGCCATTGATGAAAAATGGAAGCCCTGCTTAGCTATGGATTCCTGCAGCGTGCGCTCCTTGCCGGAGTCTTCGTGGCTATAGCTTGTGCTCTCTTAGGTGTATTTCTCATCTTAAGGCGGGATGCGATGATTGGTCATGGCTTGGCCCACATCACCTTTGCCGGGATTGCCCTAGGCCTTTTTCTCAATGTCGTCCCTCTGGCCATGGCTTTGGCTATCGCTGTCCTGACCGCATTAGGAATCATGAAGGTCAAGGAGAAAGCAGGGCTCTACAGCGATACAGCTATCGCCATTTTCAGCAGCGCCGGCTTTGCACTTGGAGTTTTGTTGGTCACCTTTGCTCACGGCTTTAATGTCGACCTTTTCAGCTACCTTTTCGGAGATATCCTCTCCATAGATCTATCGGAAGTCTATCTTTCCATTGGACTGGCCTTGGCGGTAGTTATAATCGTGATTCTATTCTATCGCCAATTCATGTACATGACTTTTGACCGGGAGGCAGCCAAAGCTTCGGGGATTAAGGTCAACCGCCTGGATGTTCTCTTAACGGTGCTTACTGCCGTGACCATTGTCCTCGGCATGAAAGTGGTTGGAATTCTTATGGTTTCAGCCTTGGTTGTTATCCCGGCTGCCGCTGGCCTTCAGCTTGCATCAAATTTCAAACAGGCTATTATTCTCTCCTCCATCACTGCCCTCGTTTCTATTCTCAGCGGTCTTCTTTTAGCCTTCTACCTTGACTTTCCTGCTTCTGGAACTATTGTCCTTCTCTCCTTCCTCTTCTTTGGACTTTTCTTCTTGGTTAAAAAAGGGAAGAGAGCCGCTTGAGAGAATCTCAGCGGCTCAATTTTTCCAGAGTCTTTTCGAAGACAGAATAGGCTTCTTCGCCGAAGAGGCAAAAGACGACTTCCTGCGGATATTCATTCTTATCCAGAAAGTCCGCTGCTGTCTTGAGCATGATTTCGCTGCATTTCTCGATAGGAAAGTCAAAGATGCCGGTGCTGATGGCTGGGAAAGCAATGTCTTTTATCTTTCTTTCGTACGCTATTTTCAGGCTGGAAAGAGTTGCCCTGCGCAGCTTTTCTTCTTCTTGTCCTTCTCCGGAGACAGGGCCGACAGCGTGGATGACATATTTAGCCTTGAGGTTGCCGCCGCCCGTAATGGCCGCTTCTCCTGTCTTGATCGGCCCAATTTGATTACACTCCTCCTGGATAGAAGGGCCGCCATATTTCTTTATGGCTCCGGCAACGCCCGCTCCAAGGATTAAATTTTTGTTGGCGGCATTGACCACAGCCTCGACATCGAGAAGGGCGATATTCCCCTCGACGAGCCTGATTTTTCTTCCTTTTACCTCGATTTCTTTCATTCCTCACTCCTCAGGAATTATCTTTACGCCGTAGGTTTTCTTCATCCGATCCAAAGAGAACTGATGGGCTTTTTGGTCGAAATCAGCCACTCCGTTTTTATAGACAAAAACTGGATAGTCCCTGTTTCGAAGGTCTCCGACAGTGTCCATGACACAGATCGAGGTGCAGACGCCGACGACATAGACTTCGTTAATCTTCTTTTTTTTCAGAATCTTATCCAGCTTGGTCTTATAAAAAGCACTGTAGCGAGTTTTCCTGACGATGGAATCCTTTTTTCCAAGCGGAAGTTCATCGATGACCTCAGCTCCTGGTGTGCCGGCAACGCAATGCCTGGGAAACATCTTGAATTCTAAATCATCAGGGTCATGCGAGTCGCAGATGAAAACAACCAGGTCTCCCTCTCTATGGAACTCTTCAATCTTTTCTTTGACAAAAGGTATGATTTTCCGGGATTCATCTCCGCAGTAAAGCGCCCCATCCTTATTGAGGAAGTCTTTTAGCATATCGATCACAAGAAGAGCCTTCATTTCTCCTCCTTTATTCTCCATTAGATTTTAAACCATTCTCGAAGCTCAGCATAGACCCGGTCAAAATTATCACGGCTGAGAGGAATAACTCTGACATCTTTCCTGGTCTTAATCCTGTCAGCAAATTCGTTCCTTGCCTCCATGATTGTAGCCAGCATTTTTTGAGGAGCCTCGAGCGCCTGATAGAGAATAGCCCTGAATTTTTCTGAGCAGAGCTCCATTTTGCCGATTTCGTCAACTACAATCAATTTTCCCGAATGTAACGCCTCCTCCAGCGAAGAGCATCCGATTTTTTCCAAATCTTCGATGTTCACTCCATATTTTCCGACACGATAGGGCGAAGGATAACCCTTGCGGGCGAGCAGTCCTTCTTTTTTGTCAGGAAGAGTGATGATCCTAAAGCCCTTTCTTTGTCCTCCTTCCCTGAACTCTTGCGTGACAAAACCTCCCACTTTGCCTGATAAAGAAGGGTCCTGGCTCAGTCTCATGATCAATGTTGTTTTTCCGCAGCGGGGTGGCCCGGTGATTAGTATCTTCTTCAATTTATTTCAATTCTTTTTCCATTATTTTTCTCAGCTCATCGCCGAGCCTTTCTGATTTTTTGCGCAGGGCAACGGCTTTCCTTTGTATTGTTGCTTTGAATTCGCTATCCTGGATGTTTGGAAGGTTTATCTTGATGTTGTAGTAGGCCCCCTCAGCCGCAGTCCGCGCGGTAATGGCTGCCACTCCAGCATCACTCAATGAGTTCTTGTTTCCTTTTAGAGCAGCTACTTTGGCCAGCTTTAAGGCTTCAACACTTTTTTCGAGCACCGAAAAGGGAACCAGGGTTGCTTCTTTCAAAGCCTCTTCCACCTCTCGCTCCTTTTCTTGCTTCTGCTCTTCTGTTGTCTTGGGCAACTTGTAGGCTTCCATGACTTTGTTAAAGGCTTTTGTGTCGGCATCAACCGCCTTCAGCAGCTCATCCTTGAGAAGCTGGGCCTGGACTGCATTTTTCTTCATAGCCTTCTCAACTTTTTCGTAGCCTTTTTTCCCGACGGTTAGATTGGAAACCATAGAGGAGAGGGAAGCAGATAAAGCTCCACAGAGAGCAGCCGTACTTCCTCCTCCAGGCGCAGGAGAATCCAGAGAGAGCTCGTTGGCGAATTCCCTCAAGTTGAGCCGCAGCAGGGAGCTCTCTTCTTCTTTGAATTGGTATTCAATGATTTTTTTCTGGGGGTCAAAAGGAGCCACATCGTTCAAGCCAAGAGAAGCGACCGCAACTCTTATCAGCTCTTCTTCAGGAACTCCGGGGCTTTTTCTCTGCTTCTCAAGGTAATATCTTCCAGCCATGAGCAGGGCTTCCTTGGGAATCAGGCCGACCAACTCGCTTCCAGTGACCCTTAATCCGAGCTTCTCCGCTTCTTTCACCGCCTCATCAAAGACAAGATGGACAGGAGTTATCTTGTAGTTAATGAAATTTATCGAGATTTGAGCAATTCCATAGTCTTCGATATACCAACCCACAGCCTTCACTGCCTTGAATTTGCCCGGGACCATGATTGTTTTTCCTTCCTCGTCTCGGACGATGTTTCCGTCTTCGTCTCTTTTTGCCCTTCCTAATTCCCTCAGGCTAAAGGCAATTTCATTGGCAAGCTTCTGGTCTCTTGTGTTCAGGTTAATGTTATAGGCAATCAGGAATTCTCTAGCCCCAACCACTGTCGCACCTGACTTCGGATTAAAAACTGGCTGACCGTAGTCAGGAGCCCATTCAGGGTCTTTCAGTTTTTCCGGCAGGCCTTCATATTCTCCCTTGCGGATGTTAGCCAGATTCTTCCTCTCCGGCTTTTGGGCGGCTTCTTCATAGAGGAAGACAGGGATTCCCAATTCTCTGGCAATCCTCTCTCCCAGCTCGTGGGCAAGCTTGATGCAGTCTTCCATGGTTACACCTGAAACAGGAATAAAAGGGCAGACATCTGAGGCTCCGATTCGACTATGAGCTCCTTTGTGCTTCCTCATATCAATCAACTCAGCCGCTCTCTTGACCGCCTTGAACGCTGCTTCCTTCGCCCCTTGGGGTGTGCCGATAAAGGTCACAACAGTCCTGTTGGTCGATTCTCCTGGGTCAACATCGAGCAGCTTCACTTCTGGTGTGGACTCGATTTCTTTGGTAATGGAATTTATGATTTCCCTGTCTCGTCCTTCGCTGAAATTGGGGACGCATTCAACGATCTTCACTTGATTTCTCCTTTTTGATAGTTTGCTGCAGAATTCCTCGGTTGTCATAAAATTCTATCTCTTCAAATTCGGTAATATAATCAATGATATTTTTTGGGTCTCCAACTATGACCACAACCGGAGTCAAAAGGAGATATTTCCTCGCTGTCTCAAAAACTTGCTGAGAGTTGACAAGCATGATTTTTTCATAATATTTGCTCCAGAGCTCATCCTCTAGGTTAAAAATTCTGGACTCAGAGACTTTAAAGGAAAGAGAAGGGAGGGCTTCTATTTGGAGCGGAAAGTTTCCGATCAGGTAGGATTTGGCCTGCTCAATCTCAAAGCTGGAGATTTCGCCATCGGTGACACTCTTCAGCTCGTTGAAAGCTTCTTCTATGGACTTGTAGGTCACTTCAGCCAGCACTTTTGTTTTGATAAGGAAAATGCAGAAGTTTTTAAAGATTTCAATCTCGCTGAAGGCCCAGTAAGCATACCCCTTTGACTCCCTGAGATTCATGAAGAGGCGACTTGCGGTCGTTCCACCCAAGACTTGATTCAGGACAAAAAGAGGCAAGAGCTCTCCGCTTGCTCCGGGCATGGAGAGAACATTTCCCATGTAGATAGTGGCATCTTTGGCCCGAGGGAGGTTGACGACGCATATTCTTTTTCTGTCGCTGGCTTTGGGAGGAGGCAGAAAGGGGTGGTTCACTTCTTTTCTCTGCCAGGTGCTGAAATGGCGGCTGACTATTCGTGAGGCAGTGGGCAGATTGAGGTTCCCGGCTAAAAAAACAATAGAATTGTTGGGTTTATAGTACTTGTCATAGAAAGCTGCAAGATCCCTTTGAGTTAAATTTATTATGACGTCCTCGTTATAAATGCTTTTTTCATAGGGATGGCCCTTGAACAGCAGGCGGTGGATTTGGCGCCTGGCAAGAAATTCAGGGTCGCTCTTCTTGTTCAGAAGCTCATACTTCATAGACCTTTTCATATTCTCGATTTCAAGCTTCTTGAATGC
>CAZJXZ010000099.1:0-9455 GCA_964549955.1 uncultured Eubacteriales bacterium | reverse complement strand
TTTTATTCAATGTCGCACAGATAAAAACAATTTCTTTATCTGTAAGAACAAAATCCTCGAATTCTGTTGTGATTTCGCCCGGGCCCTGGCCGAGCTTTATGATGTCTTTTATGAATTTCCCCTTGGAGTCAAATTTAAACAGCTTGTTGATTTCTTTCACAAAAACAGAGCCGTCAATGGAAGTCTGTAATTCATAGGGCTCCCTGAAAAAGAATTTTGGGCTCTCATCCCTAATGCGCATGACCTCCTTGAGCTGAAGAACTCTGCCAGCATTGGGGCTGATGGGCTTTTTTGGGTTTTCGATAATTGGCTGTGCCTCTAAGCCGCTGATCAGAAATAACAGAATGACAAGAGAAAAAGTAAGTTTATTTCTATCCATAAAGAACTCTTCAGTATAGAATCATAGCGCAGTCGCAGTTCTTTGTCTTTTGAGAAAACTACTGCTGGAGATATTTTTTCAGGAACTGGGCAGTGTAAGATTTTTTTGACTTGATGATTCGCTCAGGAGGGCCCTGCTCCACAATCTCCCCGCCTTTATCTCCACCCTCAGGCCCTAGATCGATGATGTGGTCAGCGCATTTGACCACATCCAGGTTGTGCTCGATGACCACAACCGTGTGCCCCTGCTCCACCAGCTTTTGGAAGCAGCTCAGAAGCACAGAGACGTCGTCGGGATGGAGTCCGATGGTCGGCTCGTCGAAGATGTAGAGAATTCTCCTCTCTTTCTGGTGGATGAGATGGTAGGCGAGCTTAATCCTCTGCAGCTCTCCTCCAGAGAGAGTTGTCGTCGGCTGCCCCAGTTTTAAATATCCCAGCCCGACTTCAGCCAGAGGATTCAATGCTTTGCGGATTTTGGGTTTGTCGGCGAAGAAATCCAGAGCTTCAACAACGCTCATCTCCAGGACCTGGTTGACGTTTTTTTCTTTGTATTTGACCTCCAGGGTCTCGCTCTTGAATCTTTTTCCCTTGCAGGCTTCGCAGGTTAAGACCACATCGGAGAGGAACTGCATCTCTACGATCTGCTGCCCTGCGCCCTGGCATTCCTCGCACCTTCCTCCAGGAGTGTTGAAAGAGAAGAAGCCAGGCTTGAATCCCAGGGCTCTGGCCTCCCTTGTCTGGCTGAAGACCTGCCGGATCTCGTCCATGGCTTTGGTGTAGGTCGCAGGAATGGAGCGGGGTGAGGTGCTGAGCGGAGACTGGTCGACCATGATGATTTTGTCGACCCGCTCCCTGCCTCTTATTTCCTTAAAGCCGTTCTTCGTCTCCCCTTCCCATCCCTGAAAGAGGACATCATAGAGAAGCGTGCTCTTTCCCGAGCCTGAAACGCCGGTGATGCAGGTCAGGACGTTGAGCGGAATTTTGATATCCAGATGTTTGAGATTATGCTTGTGAACATCTTTGATCTCGATGAAGCCCTGAAAAGCTCTGCGTCCCTCTGGGGCTTTGATCGTCTTCTCTCGCCTCAGGTATTGGGCAGTGAGGGAGTCGGAATGCTTGATAAATTGCTCCATCGGTCCGTCGAAAATCACCTTTCCTCCTGCCTCTCCGGCTCTCGGCCCAAGGTCGATCAGATATTCGGCAGACTTTACAATTTCCGGGTCATGCTCGACAACCATCACTGTGTTACCAATCTCCTTCAGAGATTTGAGGATTTCAATCAAGCGCTGGTTGTCGCGGGCGTGAAGGCCGATGCTCGGCTCGTCCAGGACAAAAAGAGTGCCGACAAGAGAGGCGCTCAGCGCTGCCGCCAGGTTGATTCTCTGCGCCTCTCCTCCGCTCAAGGTGAAGGTCATCCTGTCCAGGGTGATGTAGTTCAGGCCGACCTCGAGCAGAAATTTCAATCTGTTCTGGATTTCGGCGATGAGCTTCTCAGAGACCTGTTTCTGAAAGGCTGTGAGGGTGAGCTCTTGAAAAAATTCGTCGGCTTGGCGCACGGTCATCTGGGCCACGTCACCTATGGAAAGACCTTCGATTTTGACGCTCAGGGCTTGAGGGTTGAGGCGTGTTTTGCGGCAATCAGGACAGGGCACATATTTCCGGTAGCGGCTGAGGAGGACCCTGACTTGAACTTTGTATTTTCTCGTCTGCAGCCATTCGAAGAAATCTTTGATGCCGTAATGGCTGTCTCCTCCCTCCATGATGAACTGCTTTGCCTTTTCACTCAGGTTTTTGTATGGGACGTTTGTCGGGATTCCCTTTTTCCGCGCTTCCCGGAGTAGCTCTTTCATAAACCAGCGCGAAACTGGCTTAGTCCAGGGCTCGATGGCTCCTTCCGCAAGGGATTTATTCTTGTCGGGAATGATTTTATCCTCATCAATCATGCCCAGGTCTCCGAAACCATGGCATGTCGGGCAAGCTCCTTGAGGGCTGTTGAATGAAAAGAGATTGGGGAAGGGGTCTTCATAGGCGACACCGCACGTCTTGCAGATGAGTTTGGCGGAGAAAATGAATTCCTTTTTGCTTTCTGTCTGGACTTTGATCTTTCCTCCGCCTTCTTTCAAGGCGATCTCCAGAGAATCGACCAGTCTTTCTCTTTCATCTCGTGCCAGAGCCATCTTGTCGACGAGGACATCTATCGTTCCTTTTTTCTGGAGCTTGGTTTGCTCGAGGTTTAAGATTTTGTTCTTCTGGACAATCCTGAAAAAACCCCCTTTCTTGAGAGCAGCCGTGCCTTTCTCCAATGGCCAGGGGAAGGAAATCAATATTTTTGTCTCAGGAGGAAGCTTGTAGAGCGTCTCGACGATGGAGTCGATTGTGTCCCTGATGACTGGCTTGCCGCATTTGAGGCAATGGACAGTGCCAATCCGGGCAAAAAGGACCCTTAAGAAATCATAGATTTCAGTGACCGTGGCCACCGTGGAGCGCGGATTCTTGGTCACGGCTTTCTGCTGGATGGCGATGGCAGGCGTGATTCCCTCGATCAAATCGGCATCCGGCTTGTCCATCCTTTCCAGGAACTGGCGGGCATAGGAGGAAAGGGACTCGATGTAGCGGCGCTGCCCTTCGGCATAGAGAGTGTCAAAGGCTAGCGAAGATTTCCCCGAGCCGCTGACCCCGGTGACGATGATGAATTTATTCAGGGGAATGTCGAGGTTGATGTTTTTCAGGTTATGAACTCTGACACCCCTGAGGATAATTTTCTCTTGCCTCTTTGATTCATTCATGCTGGATTTTAATTCGACGCGCCTTTCTTTTTTGTCAGATGATTATTATAGCAGAAAAAGGGGACAGGCTACTTTTTTCATTGAACAGAAATTTTCTATTTTCTCGCTCATAATAAAAATTGGAAACTTTAAAGTCTTCTTTTTTGCAAAGACGGGGTGTTTTCGAGCCATTCGGCCTAAGCTCTTATCGGAAACATCCCAGATTCAGTGAGAGAATTACACTGCTACAAATTTATGATTATAACGGAATTTCGGATGTTTATGCTATTCTCGCAAAAATAGAACAGTTTAAGTTTTTTTTATATAATGGCTGCAATCATTTTCGAGGAGGTTTCGATGCAGAAAGGGACAAAGCTGGCCTTAATCTTGGGAGCCATTCCCTTTTTAACCCTGGTTTTTGCCCTGCCTCTGGTCAACAGAGTCAAGCCGATTATCCTTGGGTTTCCTTTTCTTCTTTTCTGGATTCTCTGCTGGGTCGTGGCCACGCCGCTATTTCTCTTCGTCGCCTATCTTCTTGAAAAGAAGTTCAACAAGCCTGAGCAAGGTGACAAGCTGTGAGCCCGGCTCTGGTCATCATTCTTGCCGTGATTGTCCTCTCCTCTGCTCTCGGCCTTTATGCCGGGAGGCGGATGAGGATGAACCTGGAAAACTGGACAGTCGGGGGCCGGAGGTTCGGCGTGATACTGATCTGGCTGCTCATGGCTGGCGAGATTTACACCACATTCACCTTCCTTGGAGCCAGCGGCTGGGCTTATTCAAAAGGGGCTCCGACTTTTTACATCATAATCTACGGCGCCCTGGCCTATACGCTTTCTTTTTTCATCCTTCCCGCCGTATGGAAGGCGGGCAAGGCTTACGGCCTACACACTCAGCCCGACTTTTTCGTCAAGCGTTACCAAAGCCGCTGGCTTGGAGTTTTGGTGGCTGCCATCGGGATTTTTTCCATCGTTCCCTATCTCCAGCTTCAGCTCACAGGCCTGGGATTGATTGTCGAGGAAGCGAGCAACCGGGCTATCAGCTCCGATCTGGCCATAGCTATCTCCTTTATTCTGAGCTGTGCCTTTGTCTATACCAGCGGCATCAAAGGCGTGGCCTGGGTGTCGATAGTCAAGGATATCATGATGATTGCTGCCGTGGGTATTGTGGGCATCGGGGTTCCCCTTATTTATTTTGGAGGCTTTGGCAAGATGTTTCGAGCATTGATCGAGCAAAGCCCCAATTATCTGGTCTTTCCTGGCGGGACGGCGAACATGGATGTTCTCTGGGTAATGTCCACAGTTCTTTTGAGCGGCATGGGTTTTTACATGTGGCCTCACGCCTTTGCTTCTGCTTTTTCAGCCAAGAGCGCCAAAACGATAAAAAGAAATGCAGTGATCATGCCTTTCTATCAAATCCCGGTTCTTCTTGTCTTCATGGTCGGGTTCACAGCGCTTCTGGTCATCCCTGGCCTGAAGAAGGGCGACATGGCATTTTTGGCTCTGGTCAACAAGACTTATCCTTCCTGGTTCATGGGCTTTGTCGGAGCTGCCGGCGCGGTGACAGCCATGGTGCCCTCAGCCATCCTTGTTCTTTTCGCTTCAACCCTTCTGGTCAAGAATATCTATCAAGCCGGCTTCAATCCGCGGGCAAAGGAGGAGAAAGTGATGACTCTCTCCCGTTTAATGGTCGTAGTCATCATGGCCTTTGCCCTTGTCTTCGCCATCTTTCTCCCCAATGAGCTGGTTAACCTCCTCATCCTCGGCTATGATGGAGTCTCCCAGTTTTTTCCAGGAGTGGTTCTGGGATTGTTCTGGAAGCGTGTGACCAGAGCCGGAGTTTTTGCCGGAATCGGTGGCGGCATAATCCTTGTCTCTTTCCTTATCATCAGCGGCAGGGACCCTTTCCTCGGTATGAACGCCGGGTTTGTCGCCCTTGCCTTGAATGCTTTGCTCACGGTTGTTGTCAGCCTGATGAGCAAGCCTGAGAAAGGAGGGTTCGAATGATTGAGGATTTAAAAAAAGATACTGAAAAAATAAAAGGCCAGCTTATCGAATGGCGGAGAGATTTTCATCGGCATCCAGAGGTTGCCTTTCGTGAGCAGAGAACATCTGCGATAATCCGCGAGTTTCTGCAGAAAATAGGAATTCCCGTAACTCCCTGCGCCGGGACGGGTTTGAAGGCAATCCTTGAAGGATTGCCCGGCGGCCGGACAGTTGCTCTCCGAGCTGACATGGATGCCTTGCCGCTCAAGGAAGAAGGCGATAAGGAATATATATCCGAGAATCCTCAAGCCGCCCATGCCTGCGCCCATGACGGACATATGGCCATCATCATGGGCGCGGCAAAAGTCCTCGCTCAAAGAAAGAAAGAATTTAAAGGCAGAGTCGTCTTTCTTTTTCAGCCCGCTGAGGAGCTCCCCCCTGGGGGAGCGAAAACTATGGTCGAGGAAGGAGCCTTGGATGGCGTGGATGCTGTCTTCGGCCTCCACCTTTGGCAGCCTCTGCCCACAGGCTTTATAGGGCTCGTCAAAGGGCCGATGATGGCCCAGGCTGACAATTTCTCGATTGTTGTCAGAGGCAAAGGAGGGCATGGCTCTGCACCCCATCTCACCGTCGACCCTATCTTGGTCGCCTCCCACATAGTGGTCAATGCTCAGAGCGTTGTCAGCCGAAGCATAGACCCACTCAAGCCTGCCGTGGTTTCTTTCGGGATAGTAAAAGGAGGAACTGCCTACAACATCATTCCAGGCGAAGTCACTTTAAACGGAACAGTGAGAAGCTTTGAGAGTTCTATCCAGTCTCTGGCAGAGAAGAGGTTAAAAGAGATTGCAGAAGAGACATGTCGCGCTTTTGGAGCCACGGCTGAATTTAGCTATGAAAAGGGCTATCCTGCTCTTGTCAATCATGGCGCCATGGTTGATTTTGTCGTCGATGTAGCGCGGAAAACGCTTGGAGAAGAATGCGTCAAATCCATCGACCCCATTATGGGAGGGGAGGATTTTGCCTATTTTCTTCAGAAAGTTCCTGGCGCATTTCTGTTTTTTGGCATGGGTGACGGGACGAAATTCCCCCATCATCATCCTGGCTTCGACATAGACGAGGCAGCTCTGCCCAAAGCCACCTTGCTGATGACAAGCATTGTGCTTCACTATTTAGAAAAGAAAGAATAAAGAATAAGATAAACGGAGATGAATCTTTTTATTGTTCTTGGCATTGCCTTTGCCCTGGCTATGGATGCCTTTGCTGTCGCAGTAGGAGTCAGCCTTAGCCTTAAAGGAATGACGAGAAGGCAGGCTTTCAGGCTGGCTCTGCACTTTGGCTTTTTTCAGTTCATGATGCCTATCCTGGGTTGGCTGGCCGGACAGGGGATTTTCAGGTATTTCCATGCTTTTGACCATTGGGTCGCCTTCGGTCTGCTGCTTTTCATCGGCGGAAGAATGCTTCTTGAATCCTTTAGAGCAAGCGAGAAGGCAGGAAAGAAAAGCGCTGACCCGACAAGAGGCTTATCTCTTTTTGTCCTCTCTCTGGCGACGAGCATCGACGCCCTGGCCGTTGGCTTAAGCCTCGCCGCCCTTCATGTCACAATCCTCTATCCAGCCGTTGTCATCGGAATCATTTGCTTTTTGATAACTGCTATTGGCACGAAGGTTGGCCCTCTTCTGGGACAGGTTATCGGCAAAAGAGCGGAGCTTGTGGGCGGATTAGTCCTGATCGGCATTGGAATAAAGATTCTGATCGACCATCTTTGATCCCACTCTTCAATGTTCTGCGGTTTCTCTGAAGTCCATTTTTAGAATGGCATCGCTCCCGAACAAGTTCTTAATTCTGTTCCCTGCCCTTCGTGATGGCTGCGGAATTCCCTCAGCTCGAATATTCTATTTGCTCGGAAAGCAAGCTCCCTTGCAGCACAGCTCAAAAAAAATAAACTTAAAGGAAAATATTTAATCCACCATAAATTGAGAATCCCGGCGTTCCGTATCCTTTAATCATTTCGTATTTCTCGTTGAAGATATTTTCGAGGCGGCTGAAGGCCTGAATGTTTGAGCTGATGTCCAGGGTGAATGCAGCATTGACCAGGGTGTAAGCAGGGAGGGTGACTCGAGCATAAGGCCAGGTTGAGAAGTCCATATCATCCCTTTTTCCGATGGAGAGAAATGAAAGATTGAAGTTGCCCTTTTTGCTGAATCGATAATCGAGGTTTGCAGAGAATTTCTCTTCCGGCCTTCTCAAAAGCTTATTGCCCGTCTTCTTATCCCTAGTCTCGGTTGTGGTGAGATTCAGATTGAGCATGAGCTCATCCAAAGGCCTGGCTCGAAGCAGAAGCTCTATTCCTTTTGCCTCTGCTCTCCCGATGTTGATGTATCCTTGGTAGGAATCAAAATTGATCAGGTCTCTGAAGTCATTGAGAAAATAGGTCGCTGCCAAAAGAATTTTATCTCCGATGAATCCCTGCTCGAATCCAAAATCCAGACCCAATGATTTTTCCGGCATTAAGCCCTTGTTTCCGATGGGCCCCCAGAATGTACCAGGTGCATAGAGCTGGTAAAGGGAAGGAGACTTAAAGCCTGTCCCACAAGTCACTTTAATTTTAGTCTTTGTGGCTTCGATGAGATAGGTCTCTGCCAGGCGGAAAGTCAGCGCAGAGCCGAACTGGCTGTGGTTGTCGAAACGGACTCCAATTGTCGCATAGAACCGGTCGGCGACTCTGACCTGATCCTGAAGGAAGAGCCCTGTAGCCCAGGCTCGCTTTAAGGGAAAAGTGCTCAAGTCAGAGCCCCAGATGGTGTTGTATTGATATTCTGACTCTCCCTGTTCTTGATGATGGTCAATTCCAAAGGTCAGAATGTTTTTCTCGTGAAGGAAGAAATTATTCTGCAAGTCGATTTCAAAAAGCCTGGATTTAAAAAAGCCTTCCTCTGAATCAAAAAGATGAATGTCGTCTGTAGGATTTTTGTGGCGGCGGTCATAGTCAACAACAGAGAAGAATAATTTTTGCTCCCAGCGGTTGCGAAGCTGAAGGCTGCGAACTTGGACTTTGAGGAACAAAGAGTCGTAATTCTGAGTGTTGTTCGGGTCGTCTCCATAGCCACCTCCGAAGTTATCGATCTCGGCTTCTGTCTTCAGATTTCGAAGTATCAATTCAAGGTCTGTATTATTCTTAAAGCGGAAGCCGATTCTGCCACAGAGAGAAAGGTTCTGGTAGCCATCATTTTCGCTATTTCCTTCATAGGCTTCGCTCGCAGCCGAGAAGCCCTGAGTTTGGAGACGGGAGACATTAAAGGAATAATCGGCCCGATTCAAGCTGCCGCTTATCCCTGCGCTTCCGGAAAAAGTCCGGTATGAGCCTCCTTTTGTTAAGAGATGGAATCGTGGTCTTCCCTGGCCTTTTGTGGTGATGATGTTTATGACTCCGCCCAGAGCATCAGAGCCGTAAAGAGTACTCTGAGGCCCGCGAAGAACTTCGATTCTTTCAATACTTTCAAGAGTTAGATGGGCAAGGTCAAAAGAGCGGGAAGGAGAGATGGGGTCGTTGAGCTCCACGCCGTCCATCATCACTAGGGTGTGCTCTGAATTCGCTCCTCTAAGGAAGGCTGAGGCTGCGCCGCCTTCCGGCCCATTCTGGATGACCGAGACTCCCAAGACTTCTTCCAGTGCCTCAAGAACGGTTGTTTTTTTGGCTCGATCCAGCTCTTCTCTGCTGATGACCGTGACCGAGCTTGCCACTTCTTTCAAAGGAGTCTCGAGGCGAGTGGCGGTGACAATGACCTCATGTTTGAGGTCTGGTTTCTGTTTCTCCTTCGAGCTGTTCTCTTGAGAGACGAGGTTGAGAGCAGAGAATGTGACGGCAAGAACAAAGCAGAGGGCATTTTTAAAAATCATTTTAACCTCCTTCCTTGCCCCCGCTCTGAGCCTGGATGAAAGATTTTATGTTTTTGCCTGCTTCTCATGGAAGTGCAGACAAAAAAAATTAACCCTCTCTTCCACCCGAAGATGGGCTTTAAAGTTTAAAGGGGGTTTCCTGGCTCTCGGATCGACCTGCTTCCAGGCCTTCCCGTCCTGAACTCAGGACAGTGGCTTAATCTGGAATTAGTCCCCGATTACAGTAGCGGGGGCTGCGTCCGTTTCACACGGACTTCCCTTTCCTTTAAACCTGAATCTCGATTTTCAAAGAAACTGTATTTTTTAATCTAATTTAATGAAGGAAGATTGCTTTTGTCAAGAAAATCATGAGAGAGAAAAGCATATTTTTTTTCGTTTTGAAAAGCCTCGTTATGGATCAGGCTGGGTGTCTCGAAGACACGCCGCTTTTGCC
>CAZJXZ010000098.1:0-9477 GCA_964549955.1 uncultured Eubacteriales bacterium | reverse complement strand
AGCCGAGGGGGTATGTCCCCTCGGTCGCAGGACGCTTTGAAGCGTCCGAGAAGGGGAGGCAGGGAGCCCCGATGGAATCGGGGCGACCGTCGGAAGGGGGAAAGCGAAGCTGTTCCCCCTCCGAGAAGTCGCAGGGGCAAAAGCTGCGTGTTTTCGAGCCGCTCTGCCGGAGCTATTCAAACGGTTTTCTCATTGCTTAGCCATCGCTTCGTCCGAAGTGACATTTTAAGAAATAAATATATATAATAAGGTAAAGGTTTGCTTATTTATGAAATTGAAGATTCTCTTTCAAATTATTTTGAAAGATGGCTGAGATGAAGAAGCGCTCGCTGGCAGGAATATTCCTCATCTCTTCAGCAACCCTCTGCCTGGAGATTTCCTTGACTCGATACTTTTCTATCTCCCAGCAATATCATTTCGCTTTCCTGGTGGTCAGCATCGCATTTTTAGGATATGGAGCCAGCGGCTCCTTTCTGTCCTTTTTCAAGACTCTGAACTCTTTCGACCTGAATAAATTTCTATCCTTAACCTCTCTCCTCTATGCTCTGGCCGTTCCCTTGAGCTTTTTCCTAAGCAACGCCATTCCCTTCGACTTTCAAAAGCTTTCTTGGGATAAAAATCAGATATCCTTCATTTTTCTTCTCTACCTTATTCTTGGCCTCCCTTTCTTTTTTGCCGGCCTGACAATCTCTTTCGCCATCTCAAAAGCTTCAACTCTTGTCAATAAGATTTATTTCTCCGACCTCTCGGGAGCCGGGGCTGGAACCCTCCTTGCTCTGTTTATCTTTCTTCCCAAGGGAGACAGGGGAGTCATCATCTCCATTTCCTTCCTGGCGCTTTTGGCTTCTCTCCTTTTCAGCCAAAGCCGAACTCTGCGCTTCAGGCTTCTCCTCTTTCTTCTCATGGCTGCAGAAATCGTCCTTTTCTTGAAATCTCCTTCGTGGCTGAGCTTCAAAATCTCTTCCTATAAAGCCCTTCCCCTGGCTCTAAAATATCCTGGGGCAAAACACCTTTTGACAAAATGGAATTCCATCTCCAGAGTCGATGTTCTCGAGTCACCCGCTGCGCGCTATGCACCGGGTTTAAGCCTCCTTTACAGTCAAAAATTACCGACGCAGCTCGGGCTTTCCATAGACGGAGGAGAACTTTCGGCGGTCACCCAATTCGAAAACGCCAAAGAGCCTTCATTGGATTTCATCTCCTTCCTTCCCTCCTCCCTGGCTTTCGCCTTTGCTGAAAAGCCCAAGACCCTGGTCATCGAGCCTAAGGGAGGGCTGGATGTCCTCTCTGCCCTAATCTTCGACTCCTCTCATATCACTGTTGTCGAGAACAATCCTTTGCTGGGGGAGCTCCTCCGCAAAGAACTTGCCTCATTCTCCGGAGACCTCTATTCTCAACAAAACATTCGTGTGGTTACGGCCTATAGCCGGTCTTTTTTAAAAAAGGAAAAAAGTCTTTTCGACTTAATCATTTTTTCCTTGACTGACATCTTCGGCGCTTCCGGAGCAGGGCTCTATGGATTCAGCGAAAATTACCTGTACACAGCCGACTCTTTTGTCGATATTCTAAGCCGATTATCCCCAGAGGGAATGGTCAGCGTCAGTCTCTACCTCCTTCCTCCTCCCCGTCAGGAAGCAAGAATGCTGGCCACCTGGGTCGAGGCTTTGGAAAGGAGCAAGATTGACCCTTCGTCATGCATCGTCGCCATCAGAAGCTGGGGGACCATCAGCTTTTTTATCAAAAAGAAACCTTTCTCCCAACAGCAAATCCAGAAGCTCAAGGATTTTTCCAAAAAATGCCTTTTTGACCTTGTCTACTATCCAGGGATAAAAATCGATGAGGTTAATATCTATAACAAATTCGAAAAACCAATCTACTACAACCTCAGCCTTCAGCTCCTCTCTCCGGCGAAAAGAAGAGAATTTTACAGAGATTACCTTTTCAAGATAAGGCCGGCTACAGACGACAGGCCTTTCTTCTTCAACTTCTTCAAGCTGCGGAAGCTGGCCGACACCTACAGAGCTCTTGGCCGGAAGTGGCTACCCTTTCTTCAAGGGGAATTTCTAGTTCTTGTTCTCTTCATTCAATCTATCTTCATTGCTTTTGTCTTGATTGTCCTGCCCAATTTTTTCCCTCGAAGAGCGAAAAGATGGAAGGTTCTCCCTAAAAACATTTTTCTGTATTTTGGCTTGATCGGAATGGCCTTCATCTTCGTTGAAATAACATTCATTCAAAAATTTATTCTGTTTCTTGGACATCCACTTTATTCCACCTCGACGATTATCTTTTCCCTGCTCATCTCGTCAGGAATGGGAAGCTTCTTCTCCAAGAGAATTCTTGGCAAGGATTTGAAAACGAATCTTCGAAAAACTCTTTTCCTTTGTGCGCTGCTCATTGCCGCCTATCTTTTTCTTATTCCTCTCTTCTGCGCGAGCTTCATCGGCTTCAATCTTGTGCTGAGAATGTTCATAGTTTTCTTTCTCATATTTCCTCTCGGCTTTTTGATGGGGTTTCCTTTCCCCACCGGAATCCGGCTGCTTGAGCAGAGTGAAAAAACACATATTGCCTGGGCATGGGCCACCAATGCCTTCTCTTCGGTCGTTAATTCGGTTTCAGCCCTGATCGCAGCTTTCTGGGTAGGATACAGTCTGGTATTGGTCTTGGCCGCAGGCGGCTATCTACTTTCTCTTCTCTTTCTCGATTTCTCCCACCATGGGAACAAAAACAACCTCTGAAATATGTCTCACCTGGGGTTTATCCTTTATCTTAGTTACAAGAGTGAGTGTCTGAAAGTAGAGAGTGCTCCCCAAAGGAATGATAAGCCTGCCCCCTTCCCTCAGCTGTTTGAGAAGAGGAGGAGGAACGTGGTTGGCAGCACAAGTGACGATGATGGCATCAAAAGGAGCATTCTCTTCCCAGCCAAAATAGCCGTCATCCCACTTGACTTGAACTTGAGTGTAATTCAGACTGCGCAGAGTCTCGGCTGCTCTTTTGGCCAGATTCTCCCTAATCTCGATTGAATAGACTTTATCGGCTAACTGGGCAAGCACCGCAGCTTGATAACCTGAGCCAGTTCCTATTTCTAAAACCTTTTCCCCGGGTTTCAGGTCAAGGTGCTGGGTCATCAAGGCGACAATGTAGGGCTGGGAAATCGTCTGCCCCTCGCCGATGGGCAAAGGATGATCCTCATACGCTTGGCCGCGCAGTTCGGAGCTGACAAAGAGATGCCGGGGAACTTCTCCCATAGCCTCAAGGATTTTCTTGTCGGTTATATCCCGGGATGCGAGTTGATTGCGGACCATAGCTTTTCTTTCCCGGGTATAAACATCTTCTTTGCCGAGCGAAAGAAGAATAATAGAAAAAATAATCAATAAAGCCAGGGCAAGCTTGGAAGAAACTCTGGCACTCATCTTTTTTCTCCCTAACTACGATATTTCTTATTATTTTATTCTCTATCTCGAAAAATTTAAATATTTATTTAACCTGCAGAAGATTATTTATTTACATAGAATTGAAGCTCTTTTCTTAGAAATTATGTAGAAAAAGACCTCATCCGAAGTGATGAGGCTTCTCATCCAAAAAGGTGATGGAATGACCTTAAAAATCACCTTTTAAATCCTCCTATCTGGTGATTGACTCTGGAATGGATATCTGAAAACATAAGAAGCTGTAAAAGCTAAGGTTGTGTAATTTAAAAAGGCTTTCAGAATGAGAGGCCGCTCATACAGAAATTTCTCATCAATTCGTGAAGGGAAATGGGCTGAAAAAGTTTTTTCGATGGTCAGAATGGAAAGAACCGAATGGAAATTAAATTCAAAAAATTTTGGGGGCACGATTTAAATTGACAAAGCATAATTTTTTTGATAGTAATAACTTAACGAAAATGAGCAGAAAATCGAATATTCCTTTTTCATCGGGAAAAAAAGCTGTCTATCCAGGTTCTTTCGATCCCATCACCAACGGGCATTTTGACATCATTCAAAGAGGATTGAAAATCTTTGACAGCCTCCTCATCGCCGTCTTAGAAAATCCAAAAAAAAAACCTCTCTTCTCAACTAAAGAAAGAATCAGCATGATCCAGGAAACTTTTGCCGGTTATAAAAACGTCGAAGTTAAATCTTTCAAAGGTCTTCTTGTTGAATTCGCGAGAAAAAATAGGGCTAAAATCGTTATAAGAGGGTTGAGGGCTATCTCTGACTTTGAGTACGAATTTCAAATGGCGTTGATGAATCGGAAGCTTGATCCTGAAATTGAAACATTCTTCATGATGCCCAGTGTCAACTATTCTTTCCTGAGTTCAAATTTGGTCAAAGAAATTTTCATGTTGGGCGGCTGCCTCAAAGACTTAGTCCCGAAGCAAGCTGAAAAAATGCTTAAAGAAAAATTCAGAAAAAATCCGAAATTTAATCTGTAGTGTGAGGGAGAAAGAAATGTTTGGATTTGGCAAACCGAAAGGATTGGTTGGATTAGACATAGGCTCCTCTTCAGTCAAAGCCGTCGAGCTTAGATCAAAGAAAAAAGGAGGAGAGGAGCTCTATGAAGTGGCGAAGATAGGGCTGGAATACGTGCCGCGGGATGCCATCGTCGAAGGCACAATCATGGACTCTGAAGCTGTGAGCGAAACCATAAAAATGATATTCGACGAAAATAAAATTTCCAATAAGAATGTCGTCATCTCCGTTTCGGGAAGTTCAGTCATCATCAAGAAAATATCCCTTCCCTCCATGGAAACCGAGGAGCTGGCAGAATCCATCATCTGGGAGGCCAGGCACAATATTCCCTATCCCTATGAAGAGACAAATGTCGATTATGCGATTTTGAGGCCACCTTTATATTCAGAGGAGAAAAACTTAGATATTCTTCTGGTTGCTGCCAAAAAAGACAAGGTAACCAACTACAGCAATGTTATTCTTCAGGCTCGCAAAAATTTGCAAGCGATAGAAGTGGATGCTTTTGCCCTGCAGAACGCTTTGGAGGTCAACTATCCTGAGGTTTTTAAAGCCAAGACAGTGGCCCTGATCAATCTTGGGGCGACGACTACCAATATTATCGTCGTCGAAAGAGAGAATCCTCAGTTGTTTAGGGATCTGTCCATCGGCGGAGCTTTTATCACAGAAAATATCAGAAAGGAGTTGGGCATCAGCTCTGAGGACGCAGAGAAGGCCATCAAAGGAATTCCGCTCAAAGATTTTCCACACGATCAAGTCGATAACGCCATCTCCACCAATATCGAACATCTCCTTGAAGAAATCGAGAAGACTTTCTCCTTTTACGAAGCGGGAGAAGGAAAAGAAAGGAAAATTGAGAAAATCTTTTTGAGCGGCGGATTGGCCAGCTTGAAGGAATTGCCCAAATTCTTCGATCAAAAATTTAAAGCAGACACAGAAATTTTCAATCCATTTCGGAGCATCATTTATAACGAAAAAAAATTTGAGTCTCTCTATTTCCATGAGATGGCACCTCTTTTTGGGGTAGCCACAGGATTGGCAACAAGAAAAATGGAAGTATAAGCTATGATAAGAATAAACTTATTAAAAGCTGAGGCAAAGGCACCCGTTATAGAAGAAGTCAGGGTAAGAGAGAAAAAACTAGCAGTCTCTCCCAGCCTCATCCTGGGACTGGTCATCATCCTTCTTACTGCGGTTGCCTTTTTTCAAATAAACTCAATCAATAGAGAAAAAACCCTCTTGACTCTGAAGACAGAAGAAAAAGCCAAATTGGGAGATGTGGAAGCAAAGCTAAACCTGTTCGAAAAACAAAGGGACATCATCATGAAAAAGATAAATCTCATCCGGGATTTGAAGTCTTTCCAGGAAGTTGCCGTGCGAATAATGGATGAGATAAGCAAAACTATTCCTGACTGGGTCTGGCTTGACGAAGTCAACTATGACAAGCAGCAGATTCGAATAAAAGGTAAAGCTCTCTCCAATAAATTGATTGCTGATTATATATCCAACTTAGAGGCAAGTCCCATCTTCGCCGGAGTCGAACTCATCTCTTCGATTCAGCAGACTAGGGCGAATGATAGATTTTTAGAATTTTTATTAACCACAAACTATGTTCCCCCTGCACCAGCTAAACCAGCTAATCCTTCCGCCAAAGGAGAATTAGGGGAGGAGAAGAAATGAAAGACTGGCCTTGGCAGCGTTATCTTATCTTGGGATTGGCATTTGTCATAATTTTCTACCTTTTTTTCTACAAACCAAAAAACGCTCAGTTAAAAAGCGTTAGAGCCGATAGGATAAAGATTGAAGAGGAAGTGGGAAGGCTTCAGGCCAAAAAAGTGGCGCTGGACAAGATTGAAGCTGAAATAATAATCCTGACCAAAACTCTAAAAGAGCTCGAGGCAGTTATTCCTCAAAAAAAAGAGACGAGTGATATCTTGAGCAACCTCCACCAGCTTGCCACTGGCTCTCGGATCAACATAGAAAAGTTTATTCCTAAGGGGGAAATCGATAAGGATTATTACTACGAATGGCAACTCCCGATAGAGATAACAGGGAACTTTCACAATTTGGCAATTTTCTTCGACCGCCTCAGTCGCTTTCCCCGCCTTTTTACAGTAGAGAATTTCTCCATAAAATCCGTCTCCAATCAAACTGAGGCCTTGACCATCTCCGCAGCCTTCATGGCCAAAACATACATCTTCCGTGAGGAAGCCCCTGTTCCCAAAGATGTTAAAACTAAGAGGATAAAAACATGAAAAAGATTCTGACCCTTCTTCTCTTATTCGGGCTTCTTTGGCTGTTCTCCCCGTACGTGGCATCCCAAGAGGAAAAAAAAGATTTAAAAACTGAAACTCAAATCAGCACTGAAATACCTAAGTTATCCTTACCGATCTACACTCCTGGAGGAAGAAGAGATCCCTTTAAAGATTTGCTAGCCAGGAGCGGAGGCCAAGCCAGAGCCGGAGTGGAAGCTGGCCCCGGAGAACCCGGACGACAACCTCTAATTACTTTCGAAAACTTACGGCTTGTGGGCATCATCAAGGTCGGCAGGCAATACACAGCAGTCATGGTTGGGGCCCAGGAATTCCCTTTATATGTAAGAGTCGGCCATAGATTCTCAGACGGCTTTATCCGATCCATCGATGAATCTAAAGTTGTCTTCCGCAGGCTTAGAGAAGGAGGAACTCCCTTAGCCAAGCCAAGAGATATCGTCAAAGAATTAATTCTGTAGGAGCAAAAAGATGAAAATAAAAAGTCTTTATCTGGTCCTTCTTTTGTTCTGCATTTTCGCTATCTCGAGTGGATATACCCGCAACAGCGAACCTCTGGCCAACATAAATAAAATATCCGTCCAGACACAGGAACTTAATACAAAGATCGTTATTGAAACAAGCGCTTCCCTTCTTGTCTCCAAGACATATTATTCAGCAGAAGGCACTTCCACAGTCGTTGTCGAATTGAATAACGTCAATCCAGCGCTAGAGCCTCAAATCATTAAAGACACAGACCCCCTGGTTGAGTCCCTGAAGATTGAAAAAACCACAGCCGAGCAATGCCGCCTTCTCATCGGACTGAAGGAAAGAGTTCCCTACAGAATTTCTTCCAGCCCCGAATATACAGTCATTGAGCTGAACAGGATTCAAAAAGAGCTGGGTCAATATGTTCTTTTCCATGAAACAGAAGAAATCCTGAAAAAGGCAGCTAGACGTCAAATCGTTTTCAAAGATATCGGCGTATCTGAAGAAAAGAACAAGATTCATGTGACGACCAGGCTGAGTGATATTCCTATCCTCCAGGTCTTCGCCCTTGACAATCCTCTGCGCCTGGTGGTCGACTTCTTTGATACGACGCTCAGCCTTGAGTCAACTCTCCTCAGCATAGAAAAAAAGCTTGGGGTGGAAAAAGTAAGAGCGGAGCAATTCCAGGTGCTAAGCCCCTATACGATTGCTCGCATGGCTTTCGACCTCTCCGAGCCTCGCTATTATACTATCTCTGCCAAGGCCAATGAATTTATCTTTTCCTTTTATAAGGACGATGCAGCCCAAGCCCCTCCCGCGATCAGCACTCCTGCTCCCTTACCCGCAGCCGCTCCAGCCCCAAAACCTCTCCCGCCTAAGCCTTCAATACCAGAAGCGGTGCCCGCGAAACCGGAAGTGATTAAAGAAGTAGCCCCTCCAAAAGTGGAAAAGCCTGTTGAAGCGGCTGTTCCTCCCCCTCAGCCAGCTCCAACTGCTCCAGCTCAAGAAGTTGCCCCTGCCAAACCAAGCCCTCCTCCTGCAGCAGTTCAAGAGCAAGCCCCGGAGGAACTGTTCAAACCCAGGACAATCGCTGAAACCAGAGAAAGATACGCAGGAGAACTGGTCAGCATGAAATTTAAAGATGCTGACTTGAGGGATGTTATTCTTTCCTTAGGATATCAATTCGGCTTTAATGTCGTTTTTGACCCAGAGGTGAGAGGCTCTGTCACCTGCGATTTTGTCAGAATTCCTTGGGATCAAGCTCTCGATCTTCTTCTTAAACAAAACAAAATGGGCAGGGTCATTGAAGGCAACGTCCTGCGGATTGCTTCCATATCCACTCTTACCCGGGAAGAGGAAGAAAACAGAAAATTCAGAGAGAGCAGGGAATTAGCCCAACCGGTCTCAGTCAAAATATTCCCTCTTTCCTACGCCAAAGCCAGGGATGTCTTCGAGCTTATTAAGGGAAAAATCTCCGCCAGGGGTGGGGCGATCGTCGATGAACGGACAAACGTTTTAGTCATCGAAGACGTGACAGACAGAATCGACCTGCTGGAAAAGCTTATATCCCTCTTTGATGCCCCGAATCCCCAGGTCTCCATCGAGGCCCGGATAATCGAGGCCAGCTCCAATTTTGTACGAAACCTCGGTATTCAGTGGGGGTTTAAATCGGTTATGGATCCTTTTTACGGAAACCAGACAAACCTGAAATTCCCCAACAAGATATTGGTTGATGGCGCTCAGATTCCCACGGGAACAGAGACCAGAGGGCTCGGAGGACCTCTGGGGGGCTATGCCATAAACCTTCCAGCCCCTTCTTTTACTTCTGCCCTCAGTCTTTCGTTCGGCAACATCATGGATACCTTCAGGATAGACATGGCCATCTCTTCCTTGGAGACAACGGGCGAAGGCAAAATCATCTCCTGTCCCACTGTCACCACTCAGAACTACAAGCAAGCTGCAATCATCCAGGGACAGCAGATTCCCGTTCAGACAACAGCAAACTTTACGACAACGACAAGATACCAGAACGCAGCCTTGGAGCTGAGAGCCACTCCTCAGATCACTGCTGAAGGAACGATAATCATGGATATTCAAATCCAGAACAACTCCGCTGACTTTGCCCATCTGGTCAACGGCATCCCTCCGATAATAACCCAAAGCGCTGAGACCAGAGTCCTGGTGAATGATGGAGGAACGGCTGTCATCGGAGGAATTTACAGGACTGAAGATTCTATCACCAGAGAAAATGTTCCCTTCTTGCATAAAATCCCTATTCTGGGAGCCCTTTT
>CAZJXZ010000097.1:0-9531 GCA_964549955.1 uncultured Eubacteriales bacterium | reverse complement strand
AGTAATCGCTGGGGCAAAAGCGGCGTGTCTTCGAGACACCCAGCCTGATCCATAACGAAGCTTTTCATCATGAAAAGACGCTTATGCCATAATTGACCGTATAGCCTATTTATGCCATAATCTTTTAATCCAAAAAAGTGGATTAAATCATGAAAACATTGGTCGGAATCAGAAGAGAAGATAAGAATCCCTGGGAAAGGAGAGTTCCTTTGATTCCTTCCCATATCCGAGAGCTCGTCCAGAATTATCCGCTTGAAATCTGGGTTCAGCCTTCAAAGCTGCGCATCTTCCCTGATGAGGATTTTGCCCGGGAAGGAGCGAAAGTGGAAGAAGACCTCTCGCCCTGCTCGGTTATTCTTGCCATCAAAGAAATTCCTCTTCATTTTTTTAGAAAAGGACAGGCTTATCTCTTTTTCTCTCATACAACAAAAGGGCAGCCACATAACATGCCCATGCTGCGGAGAATGGTCGAACTCGGCTGTACTCTGATCGATTACGAGAAAATTGCCGACGGAAAAGGACAGAGGCTTCTATTCTTTGGAAAACAAGCTGGCTTGGCTGGAATGATCGACACTCTCTGGGCCTTGGGGCAGAGGCTCGATTATGAGAAAATGAAAAATCCTTTTTCTGCAGTTAAACAAGCGTATCAATACAAGTCCCTGGTCGAAGCCAAGGAAGAGGTCGAAAAAGTCGGATGGGAAATCCACAACAATGGCCTTGACCGCTCTCTTGTTCCACTAGTCTGTGGAATTACGGGCTATGGACATGTCTCCCAAGGAGCTCAGGAGATATTCAATCTCTTGCCCTTTGAAGAGATTGAGCCTGAAAAAATCCCCTCCTTTTTCAAGGAAAAGAATTATTCAGCCTCCAGGGTTTACAAGGTTGTCTTCAAAGAGCAAGACATGGTCAAGCCTCTAAGTCCAGACCAAGAATTTGAGCTCCAGGACTACTACAACCGTCCTGAAAAATACAGCTCCACCTTCGATTCCTACCTTCCTCAGCTGACCATCTTGGTCAACTGCATCTATTGGACGCCAAAGTATCCAAGATTTGTGACAAAAAAAAGTCTGAAGAATCTTTACAGGATGATTAAAAAGCCTCGTCTGAGAGTCATCGGAGATATTTCTTGCGACATCCAAGGCTCTGTGGAGTTTACGGTTCGGGCAACAGACCCTGAAAATCCTGTTTATGTCTACGACCCCATCGAAGATAAGGTGAAAGATGGGGTCAAGGGAAGGGGGCCTGTGGTTATGGCCATAGATAATCTTCCGGCTGAGATATCTCTTGAATCCTCGATTTATTTCAGCTCAGCTCTAAAACCTTTTGTGCCTGAGATCGCCCAAGCGGATTTTTCTTTAGACTTTCGAGACTTGAGGCTTCCGCCTTCGATAAAAAAAGCAATTATTCTTTACCTGGGGAAATTTACTCCAGATTATGAATACATGAAAGCTTTTATTAAATAATTCTTCAAGGAGTTTTATCATGAAAAAAATATTGATTCTTGGAGCAGGACTCGTTGCCAGACCTCTGGTTAGATATCTCCTTGACCAGCTGGACTTTGAAGTTGAAGTGGCCAGCCGCACCGTCAGCAAGGCGGAAAAGCTAATCTCTAACCATCCTCAAGGAAAGGCCAAGGAGTTGAACCTCAAGGATGAACAGAGCTTAAAAAATGAGATTTCTAAAGCAGACCTTGTGATCAGCATGGTTCCCTATACCCATCATCCCAAGGTTGCCAAATACTGCATCGAACACAAGAAAAACATGGTCACAACTTCTTATGTGAGCGAGATCATGAAAGGCCTTGACGGAGAGGCCAAGAAGGCCGGAATCTTGATCCTCAATGAAGTCGGCTTAGACCCTGGCATAGACCATATGGAAGCCATGCGCATCATCCACGAGGTCGAAGAGAAGGGCGGTGAAGTCCTTTCTTTCACCTCTTACTGCGGCGGCTTGCCTGCTCCTGAAGCAAACACCAATCCCTTCGGGTACAAATTCTCCTGGAGTCCGACTGGAGTCCTGCTTGCCGGAAAAAACTCAGCCCAATACCTGAAAGACGGACAACAGGCCTTCATTCCCTCTCAGGATCTTTTTGATAGTTACAAGCTAATTTCCATAGAAGGCTTGGGCGAATTCGAGGCCTATCCCAATCGAAATTCACTCCCTTACATTCAGCTCTATGGAATCCAATCGACCAAGACCATGCTCCGAGGAACGCTGAGGAATAAGGGCTGGTGCTCAACCCTGAAGAAGATTGCCGAGCTCGGACTCCTGGATGAAACGGAAAAAGATTGGTCGGGATTGACTTACAAAGGCTTTATTAGAAAACTGATGGGCGACCCTGCCGAAAAAGATATTAAAAAAGCTTTGAGTGCTCATTTAAAAATTAAAGAAAGCTCGGATATCATCAACAGGCTCGAATGGCTCGGCCTTTTGAGTGATGATCCTCTTCCTCTGTCAAAAGGATCAGCTTTGGACATTCTCGCTGGCAAAATGATGGCCAAGCTGCAGTATGAAGAAGGGGAGAGGGACATGATTGTTCTTCAGCATGAGTTCATAGCTTCCTATCCAAGAAAGAAGAAGAGACAGAAAGAAAAGATTACCTCCACTCTTGTCGACTTCGGCATCCCTCATGGAGATTCTTCAATGGCCAGGACAGTTGGTCTGCCGGCAGCCATCAGCACCCGGCTCATTCTCCAGGGCAAGATTAGGCAGACAGGAGTCCATATTCCTGTTATCCCTGAAATCTACAGACCGGTTCTACAGGAATTGAGAGAGCTGGGCATTGCCTTCAAAGAGAAAAGAGAAAATATTTAAGAATTGATAAAAAAGAGGATATCTCTTTTTTATCTGGGGAGGATAAATTGAAAAGAAAGCCTGCCGTGAGCGGTTATTTCTACCCATCCAGAGCTGAAGAACTCAAAAGGATGATTTCGAGAATGGTTGATCCAGTGAAAGAAAAAGAAAAGGCCATCTGTGTCGTTTCGCCTCATGCCGGATTTGAATACTCTGGACCTGTGGCCGGAGCTACCTTCTCTTCTGTCCGCCTTCCGCATAAATTCGTCATCCTCGGACCCAGCCACAGAGCGATACAACCCCGCCTGGCGATCATGAAAGAGGGAATATGGGAAACCCCTTTGGGCGAAGCCAGGATTGAATCGCGTCTGGCCGAGCTCATCATAAGCCATTCTCGGCTTATTAAAGAGGATGAGGCTGCCCATCTCGACGAGCATTCCCTTGAAGTCCAGCTTCCTTTCATTCAATATTTTAAGAAAGATATCTCCATCGTCCCCATCTGCATCTCCTATCAGGCCTCATTCGAGAACCTGGAAGAATTGGGAAAGGCCGTCTCCCAGGGCATCAAGGAATTCAAAGAAGAGGTAATGATTGTCGCCAGCACGGATATGAGCCACTATGTTCACCAGCAAGAAGCAAAGGAAAAGGACTTCTTAGCCATTGATAAAATTCTTGAGCTCGATGCCAGAGGTCTCTATGATATTGTCCAAACCGAGGATATCAGCATGTGCGGATTTCAGCCCACCACCTCAGCCATCATCGCTTCCAAAGAATTGGGAGCAAAAAAGGCAAGCCTGGTCAAATATCAAACCTCAGGGGAGATAACAGGGAATTATCATGAAGTTGTCGGCTATGCAGGGATAAGGATTAGTTGAATATACTTTGTCAGCTTCGGCTTCTGTGTCGCCAAAAGAATGAAATCAAAATAAAATCTCCGATTTTCCATCTCAACCTGTGCTTAGCCATTTCCTTTCGATATCAGTCTGAAGCGCAATGTCTTGTCCGTCCGATAAAATTAATAATTTGCAGATAATAAAATAATAAGACGATCAAAAAAGCGATTTGAATATTTGAAGATGGCTGTCGCTCAATTGACAATATTTGAGATTTAATGCTATAAATTTTTTATAAAAATATGCGCAGTACAACATTAAGAGAAAAGGACAGGCTTATTCTCAATTTGATTGTTGAGAGCTATCTAAAAAGCGGAAAGCCGATTAGCTCCGAACTTATCGCCCAGAGAAGCTCCATAGCCGTTTCATCGGCAACGGTGAGAAACATCATGGTTAAATTAGAAAAACATGAATTCCTCTCTCAGCCTCACACTTCTGCCGGCCGTGTTCCGACAGATAAAGGGCTGAGATTTTATGTCAACAGTCTTCTTGCCCAAGCCAGAGTCCCGGATAAGCAGATTGATTTTCCAGCAGATGATATTTGGCTAGCCCGTGGCGATTTCAACGCGCTCCTCAATCAAGTCTCTTCGATTCTGGCCGAATATTCGGACAACCTGGGATTCGTTCTCTATCCCAGGATCTCAAAGATAAATTTTCATCATGTCCGCTTTATCAAGATCTCAGAAGACAAGGTGATGATCATCTTGGTCACCATGTCAAACTTCGTCCTGACTCAAATTTTCAGGACGGATACATACTTCACCCAGGTTGAGCTCGACAAGGCCTCACAATACATCAATCAAAGCTTCGCCGGAAAGAATTTCATTTTTGTCCGCAGCTTCCTGCTGCGCGAGCTGCCCAAATACAAAGCAAACTATGAAGTCATGATGAACAGATTGATAAACCTTTTGAAGTCCTACTTCTCTCAAGAAGAGCAAGGAAATCAAATAGTTCTGCAAGGGACGCCAAAGCTTTTGGAGAAATATGACCTCTTTGAGATGGAAAGCCTAAAATCTCTTTTCAAGAATTTCGAAGAAAAGGCAAAGCTGGCGAAGCTTATCTCGGACTTTATCAGCCTTGATAGAGTCAAAGTCTTAATCGGTTCAGAGCTGAATATGCCGGATATCTCGGATTGTTCGCTCATCCTCTCCCACTATGGAGACCACGATCAGGTCTTGGGTTCCTTAGGCATAATCGGCCCTAAAATTATTCCCTATAAGAAAATCATTCCCTTAGTGAATTGTGTGGCAAAAAGGCTAACTCAAACCATCAGCTTTAATCCTTAAGGAGGGAAGAAATGGTCGATAACTCTGAAACAAAACAGGCTGAAGCCGAAGAAAGAAAAGAAGCCCAAAAAAGCGAAGCAGAAATTGAAGATGTTAAAAAAGCAGAAAAAGAGCTTAAAGAAAGACAAAACAAATTCAAAACTTTAAAAGAAAAGCTGAAAAGAAGAGAATCAGAGGCCAAGCATCTCAAACAAGAAAATGAAAATCTGAAGGACCGTTATCTGAGAGCATTGGCCGAGATGGAAAATCTCAAGAAAAGAGTAGAAAAAGAAAAGAATGAGTTCTATCAATATGCCCTATCTGAATTTCTGAAAGAACTTTTCGCTGTCTTGGACAATCTTGAAAGGGCACTTCAAAGTCAGGACCAGAGCAACGGAAAAAGCTTTCGTGAGGGCATCGAACTGATCTACAAGCAGTATCTTGAGCTGCTGATCAAACAGGGCATAAAGCCTATAGAGATCAAGGACAAGAAATTCGACCCCAATCTTCACCAGGCTTTCATCACTGTGGAGTCAGAAGATGTCCATGAACCTCAAGTCATTGAGGAGATTCGGAAAGGGTATATTCTTTACAACCGGCTCCTCCGTCCAGCTCTTGTAAAAGTTTCTATACCCAAAAAGAGTGAATAGATATGGGACGCATAATCGGCATCGACCTGGGAACGACCTTCTCTTGCATGGCTTATCTAGAAGGAGAAGAACCAAAGGTCATCCCCAACATGGATGGCCTTCCGACCACACCCTCAATTGTCAGCTTTACCAGCAGCGGAGAAAAATTAATCGGAAATCTAGCCCTCAGGCAGGCCATGACCAATCCTCAGAATACGATATTTGCCATCAAGAGGCTGATGGGGAAAAAATTCAGCTCTGTAGAGGCTCAAGAAACGATAAGCAGGATGCCCTATCGGCTGGTCGAAGCAGAAAATGGCGATGTCATGGTTGCCATAGATTCCAAGACCATCAGCCCTCAAGAAATCTCAGCGATGATCCTAAGCTACCTAAAGAAATGTGCTGAACTCTATTTTGGAGAGAAAGTCACTGAGGCCATCGTCACCGTGCCGGCTAATTTTAACGACCATCAGAGAAAAGCAACAAAAATCGCGGCTGAAATTGCGGGCTTGAACCCTCTGCGAATCATCAATGAGCCGACATGCGCCAGCCTGGCTTACGGCTTCAGCACAAAGAAAAATGCAACGGTTGCTGTTTATGATTTGGGCGGAGGAACTCTTGACTTCACCCTGATGGAGGTTAACCAAGGCGTTTTTCACGTTCTGGCCACAAACGGAAACTCCTATCTTGGAGGAGAGGACTTTGACAACCGCATTGTCCAATGGCTGATGGAAGAATTTCAAAGGGAAAACAATATCGATTTATCTCAGGACAAGCTGGCTCTTCAGCGGATCAAGGAGGCTTCGGAAAAGGCAAAGCGAGCGCTCTCTTTCGCCCTGGAGACCGAGATTAATCTTCCCTTCATTTGTTCTGATTCCTCCGGCTCAAAGCACATCAAGAAAACCCTTAGGCGAGATCAATTAGAGGCTCTGACAAAAGACTTAATTCTCCAAACCTTTCCTTATATCGAAAGAGCGCTCCATGATGGCCGCTTAAAGCCAAAAGATGTCAATGATGTCATCCTTGTCGGAGGACAAACCAGAATGCCATTGATAAAGAAAATGATTGCCGACTTCTTCGGAAAAGAACCGGCAGGAAATATTAACCCAGATGAAATTGTCGCTATGGGAGCAGCCATTCAGTCAGGAATTTTGAGGGGAAAGACTAGGGAGCTTGTCCTCCTTCTTGATGTGACATCACATTCCTTGGGAATTGAGACAGAAAATGACACCTTTGTGAAAATTATCGATAAAAACACAACCATTCCGGTCAAAAGGGGCCGAGCGTTTACCACTGTCGAAGACAATCAGCCCAGAGTTAGGATCCATGTCCTTCAGGGAGAAGCCAGTAAAGCCTCAGCCAATACATCCTTGGCAATCTTCGACTTGGTCGGAATCGAACGTGCCCCTGCCGGCGTCCCCCATATCGATGTGACCTTTGAAATAGACGCAGACGGAATCGTGAAAGTTTCTGCCCGAGATGTTGATACAGAAATAGAGCAGAAAATTGAGGTTAAACCTTCTTCAGGCCTGACAAGTGACGAAATAAAAAAGATCACCGATAGAGTTCAGGGAAAAGAGCTCAAAGAAGCCAAGCAATGACAAGAAAAGATTATTATGAAATTCTTGGAGTCGCCCAGGATGCATCTGCGGAAGAGATAAAAAAAGCTTACCGTCAAATGGCTTTGAAATACCACCCTGACCGGAATCCTGGCAACAAAGAAGCTGAAGAAAAGTTCAAGGACGCGGCCGAGGCCTACAGCGTTCTCATCGACCCTCAGAAAAGGTCTGTCTATGACCAATTCGGCTATGATGGCTTACGAGGAGAAGGGTACACGGGCTTTACAGGCTTCAACTCTTCCATCTTCGAAGATTTCGAAGATATACTCGGTGATTTTTTCAATCTTGGCTTTGGAGACTTATTCGGAACTCGCCAGAGACGACGGGCCTATTACCCTCAGAAAGGAAGGGACCTCGCCCTCGAGCTTGAGGTTTCTTTGGAAGAGGCTGCATTCGGTACAGAAAGCGAAATCAAGCTCAACAGGCTTGATATCTGTCCAGTCTGCAATGGCTCCAAGCTGCAGCCTGGCACTCAGCAATCGACCTGCCAAAATTGTCAGGGGCGAGGGCAGGTCCGATACCAGCAGGGCTTTTTCACCATTTCCCGGACATGCTCCCACTGCGGAGGTTTGGGTCAAATCATCACCACTCCCTGTTTGGAGTGCCGCGGCTCTGGAAGGATAAAGAAAAAGAAAACATTAAAGGTCAAGATCCCAGCCGGTGTAGACAATGGCACAAAACTCAGGATTGCAGAAGAGGGAGAAGCCGGGGATTGGGGAGCTGCTAAAGGAGACCTCTACGTCATCATCCGGATTAAAAAGCATGACATTTTTGAAAGAGAGGATAACAACCTTTATTGTCAAATCTCGATACCCTTTACTCACGCGGCATTAGGCACTTCAGTAAAGATACCAACTCTTGAAGGACCTGAAATGCTCAAGATTCCGGCCGGAACTCAACCGGAAGAAATTTTCAGATTGAAGGGCAAGGGGATTGCCAGCCTTGAAAGCCGCAGAAAAGGAGACTTGTTTGTCAAGATAAATGTTAAGATCCCTAAGAACTTAACCAAAGAAGAAAGGGAGTTGCTCAGGAAATTTGCCGAATCGAGGGGAGAAGATTTGGAAATTCTGGATAAGAATCTTATCGACAAAGTCAAAGATATTTTTCATTAGAGCCTGGTTTGACATCAAATCGTTTTTTCATCAAACAAAAAAGCATCCGATCGCCGAGCATAATTCTTTCTGGCGAAGAGCATCATCATCTGAGCCGAGTGGCAAGAGCGAAGCCAGGCGAGAAAGTCTGGCTTTTCGACGGGGAGGGCACAAGTTATTTGGCCAGAGTCGAAGCCATTAGAGAAAACAGGACAGAGTTGCTCATCCTTGAGAAATTGGATAAAGATAAGCCCAAAGTCCTTATCACCCTGGCCCAAGCCCTTATCAAATCAAAAAAGCTGGAACTCATCATCCAGAAATCCACCGAGCTGGGAGTCTCAGCCATCATTCCGGTCATCACCGCCCGGAGCATTGTTAACATTGAAGGAAAAACAGAGAGAAAAGTGGAAAGATGGCAGAAAATCGCACGTGAAGCCGCCAAACAAAGCCAAAGCTCTTTTGTCCCTTCTTTATCGCCGCCCATTCCTCTCAAGAAGCTTATCAAAGAAAGGAATGATGCAAAAAAGCTTCTGCTCAGCGAAAGCAAAGGAACGTATTTAAGAGACATTTTGATCCGCTATTCAACAAAGGGATGTCAGTTGGAGAAACCTCCCTTATCTGTGCTCATTCTCATCGGCCCTGAAGGAGGCTGGACAAGGGAAGAAGAGGACGATATTCTAAATCACGGATTCGAAGCTGTAAGCCTGGGTAAGCCCATCTTGAGAGCAGAGACAGCTGCCATTTCGGGCCTTTCTATAATTTCTCATTTTTGGAACTTATGAAATGTTTCTCCAAGGTCAGAAAATCGGCAAATACGAAATCTTGCGCTCCTTGGGCAGCGGCGGCTTCGGCTCCGTCTTCTTGGCAAGGGACACCTGGCTTAACATAAAAGTGGCCATCAAGGTCCCCCATAAACAATCCTTGGAGCTTTTCAAGCTTCTTAAAGAACCAAGGCTCCAAGCCGCATTAAACCATCCGAACATCGTCCGCATGATTTCTGCCGAGAAAGAAAACAAGGTCTTTTTTATGGTCATGGAATTTGTCAAAGGAAAAACGCTCGAGAAGATATTGGAAAAAGAAAGGACTTTAAATGTCGAAACATCAATCGATTACATCACTCAGATCTCCTATGGGGTTGACCATGCCCATAAAAATAAGATCATTCACCGTGATTTGAGGCCGTCAAACATCATCATCTCTGAGGAAGGGACAGCAAAAATCACAGACTTCGGAACATCAGC
>CAZJXZ010000096.1:0-9572 GCA_964549955.1 uncultured Eubacteriales bacterium | reverse complement strand
TCAACATGGATATCGATCCTGTCCAATAGTGGACCTGAAATCTTGGAGTAGTAGCGGCTTCTCTGGCTATCAGTGCAGTCGAAGTCCGAAGAAAGCCCTCGAAAGGCATCCTCGCAGGGATTCATGGCTGCGACAAGCATAAAGGAGCAAGGAAAAGTAACGGCCGAATAAGCCCGAGAAACAGTCACTCCTCTCTCCTCCACAGGTTGCCTTAGGTCTTCGAGCACAGCTCTTTTGAACTCGGGCAGCTCATCCAGGAACAAAACACCGTGATGGGCCAGGCTGACTTCACCAGGCTTGGGGATGATTCCTCCACCGATCAGGCCAGCATCAGAGACTGTGTGATGGGGAGAGCGAAAAGGCCTTTCTCCGATAACTCCCCTGTTTCCCAGAAGGCCTGAAACACTGTAGATTTGGGTCACTTCAATAATTTCATTAAAAGTCATGGCCGGGAGGATGGTCGGTAAGCGTCGAGCCAGCATGGTTTTCCCCGCTCCTGGAGGACCGATCAAAAGAACATTATGGGCACCGGCAGCCGCAACTTCCAGAGCGCGCTTGGCATGCGGCTGACCTCTTATTTCCTGAAAATCCACATCGTAGGAAGCTTGAGGCAAGAGCGAATCCAATGTATACCTGCAGGGTGTAATATTCTGAGCGCCGTTGAGCATCTGGATGACCTGGACCAGGTTTTCCATACCGTAGATATCCATCTCCTGAACTAAGGCCGCTTCCTTTTCATTCTCTTTGGGGATGACAATACCCTTGAATCCTTTTTTCTTGGCCATAACCGCGGCAGGGAGAATTCCCTTCCCCGGCTTGAGCCTTCCATCAAGGGCCAGCTCGCCCAAGAAAAGATAATCCTTGAGTCTCTCAAAAGGAAAAATCTCGAGATGGGCGAGAAGGCCGAGAGAGATGGGAAGGTCAAAGGCAGAGCCCTCTTTCCTCCTATCCGCCGGGGCTAGATTTATGGTGATCTTGCGCGAAGGAAATTTATAGCCGCAATTCTTCAGCGCTGCCTTGACTCTTTCTTTGCTCTCCCGCACCGAGGCGTCCGGCAGCCCGACAATGACAAAACCTGGGATGCCGAGAGAGAGGTCAACCTCCACCTCGACCAGATAAGCATCAATCCCGATCAAGGAAGCGCTGGCAATCTTGAACAGCATCGAAGCACAACTTAAAGACGAAAAAGAAGTATGGATTTTGTCAAGGAGTTGGAGGAGAAAATATTTAAGGGAAAGGCTCTCGAAATTTCAGGCGGCTCTATTCTCTCTTTTCTTGACTCAGCTTCTTCCTACGACTTCTATTTCTCCGCCATAAATTTTTTTTCTGACTGTAGGAATCGTTACTCTGGCAATCTCTCTTAGAGTCTCAATGACTCCGATTCCGTTGGAGGCAGAGGCCTCGATGTAAGGGTGTCCTTTGGGGTTGAGAAGGTTGTTAAAGGTTTCCACAGGGATAAGATTATCTAGGTCCCGCTTGTTATACTGGAAAACCAGAGGAATCTCATTCAAGTCCAGGCTGTTGGCCAGCAAATGTTTTCTCAGGCTGTCAAAACTCTCCAAGTTGGCGTCAAGCAGAGGAATCTGGGAATCAGCCACAAAAACAATTCCGTCCGTTCCTCTGAGAACGCTCAATCTCGAGGCTTCATAAAAGACCTGTCCGGCGCTTGCCAGGAGCTGAAAGAAGAGTTTGAAATCGCCGTATGTCCCAGCCTTTATAGGCAGGAGATCAAAGAAAAAGGTCCTCTTCAAATCAGTCTCGACACAAATCAGGTTTCCTCTCGATGAGGGGTTGAGCTTGAAATAAAGATAGCGGAGGTTTGTTGTTTTCCCGCACAAGCCAGGTCCGTAGTATACAATTTTAACAGAGAGGCTTTTTGTCACATTATTTACTAAGGCCATTCGACTATATATCTCCCGCTTCTTTTAAAATTTCTTTTACCATAATCGCTAGGTCAAGTCAATATTTTGTTGGAGAGAGATAGCATAATTTTTTACTATTGAAAAACCTCGTTATTGGAGAAGGAAAAAGGGATTTTGAGTTTGAAAAGAAAATCTCTCTGTGCTAAATAGTTATTGACATCGAATGAAAGAAGAATCAGCAATGGAATTGAAAAAAAAGATGAGGATTGGAGTTATCGGAGGCTCTAAGGCAGATAGAGAATCCCTGCAGACCGCCTTCAATGTCGGAAAGCTCATCGCCGAGAAAGGAGCAATCCTTATCTGTGGAGGACTTGGCGGAGTTATGGAAGCTGCCTGCCGAGGAGCAAAGCAGGCCGGAGGATTGACCGTCGGAATCCTTCCTGGGAATTCCCGCCATGAAGCCAACCTTCACATAGACATTGCCATTGCCACTGGGCTGGGATACAGCCGCAATTCCCTGGTCGCCATGAACTCGGATGTCCTGATAGCCATTGATGGCGAATATGGAACGCTGACCGAAATCGCTTATGGCTGCATCTACGGTAAAAAAATTATCGGCCTGGGAACATGGGATATAGAGGGTGTGATCAAAGCAAGCTCTGCTGAAGAGGCAGTGGAACTGGCTTTAAAAGCTCATGCTTTGCCTGGACATTAATCCAAACGCATTAAAAGAATGATGCAAAACTATAGGCTCACTCTGAGTTATGATGGAACCGATTTCCACGGCTGGCAGCGCCAGCCCCAGCGAAGGACGGTCCAGGGTGTTATTGAATCTTCCCTGGCCAAAATTGCTAAAAAAAAGATAAACGTCATCGGAGCAGGCCGCACAGATGCTGGTGTCCATGCCTTGGAACAGGTTGCTAATTTCAAGGCAAATCTGAAGATGGAGGATGAGGAGCTCTTTCAGGCTTTGAACTCTCTGCTGCCTGACGAGGTGAGGGTTACATCTTTAAAAAAAGTTGATGCGAATTTTCACGCAAGAAAAATGGCCAAGTCAAAGGTCTATCAGTACAGGATTTTTAATTCTACTTGCATCAGTCCTTTTGTCTTTAGGTATGTCCTTCAATGGTCTTCTCCCCTTGATGTCAACTTGATGAAAGAGGCAGCCCGTCTCTTTGTGAGAGAGGCAGACTTTCGTGCCTTCTCCTCAAACCGCCTGCTCCAGCCGCTGAGGAAAGTCACGCGCTCTGAAATTGAAAAAAAAGGCAAAGAAATCATCTATATTGTTGAGGCCAACGGCTTCTTGCGATATATGGTGCGGGCCATGGTCGGAACGCTTCTTGAAGTCGGAAGGGGAAGAATCCCGCCGCAGAAAATTGAAGAGATTTTCAGACAAAAGAAGCGAACTCTCTCCAGCCCAACAGCACCAGCTAAGGGTTTATGCTTGATAAAAGTAAACTATTAATCCAGGGATTTGCCCATGATCAGGGCATGCTCCTGCGGGTTATTGTAATAGTTTTCTCTTATTCCCAGAACTTCAAACCCCAGCTTTCGGTATAAAGAGCGAGCAGCAAGGTTGGATGGCCTCACCTCAAGGGTAACGAACAAGACCCCTTGTTTTCGGACATGGTCCAAAATCTGGAGCATAACAGACTCGGCCACACCCATCCGCCTGAAATCAGGGTGGACGGCGATATTGTTGATCTGCACCTGTTCATTGACCTGCCAGAAGATAACGTAGCCTATGATCCTGTTCTCTGATTTATGGACAACAACAAAAGGAAAAGATATCCTCCTGTTGCGAATCTCTCCCTTAAAAGTTACTTCATGCCAGGGATTGGGAAAAGAGATGTTTTCAATTTCTAAAACATAGGCAAGGTCGCCATCTTCCATTCTTCTCAAGTAAAAGCAATCCTGAGGAAGATTCTCTTTTCTAATGCTTCTCCTCCGCTTGAGATTTTCTAAAATAAATCGGCTCGATCTTTTGAGCGCTCATCCCTTTTTTGTCTTTCAGCAGCTCGTATCCCAGCAAGCCTATTTCGTAGGCAATAAAAGGCGAGCGAAGGGACAACCTGGCTTTATCTTTAAAATAGTCGAGAATTCTGTCTTTGTAGGCATCAAGCCCGTTTCCAATAAAAGAAATAATCCTGTGGAAAGGAAGAAGCGAGAAGAAATGGTTTGGAGTGTAGGCTCCTTCAGGAACGACCTCCTGTAGCCTGCCTCCATCGGATTCGAAGAGGGCAGCAAAAACCTCTCCTTTTTTTGCATCCAAGATGGGGCAAAGAAGGCGGTTCTGGGAATGGCGGAGTTTCCAGGCCAGCGCTCTCAGAGTCGAAACTCCGGCCACGGGTTTCCCAGAAGCGTAGGAGAAAGATTTAATCGTGCTCAACCCAATCCTGATTCCGGTGAAAGAACCAGGGCCGAGGGCCAGAGCAAAACCGTCCACATCCTGGATATTTATCCCGTTGACTCTCAGCATAAAATCCACTGAAGGCAAAAGACGCTCAGAATGAGTCGAAGAAGAATCGATGTTGACTTCAGCTTTAAGCTTTGTATTCTCCAGAAGGGCAACCGAGCCAGCAAGAGTTGTTGTATCGATAGCGAGAATAATCATTTTTTTGCCGCTGAAAAAGCCTTCTTCATCAAAAGAATCCGCCTTCTCAAGAGCTATCTGCTTTTTAATATTACCCAGCCATATGGAAATTTGTCAACTTTAGCTTGAATAAACTGGAAGGAAAATGCTGGCTGTTTAGTGGAAAATAAGCAAAAGGGGGATTGATGGAGGGGTTTCCTGCCCAGCCAGCAAAGCAGGAATTGTTTTTATTCTAGCACAAATAATATAAAATTAATAGGCTTTATAAAATATTTTATAAAATAATGCCCATCGCCGGATTTTGAGAGATGGTGCAAAAAAGAGGACTGTTCCTTTTTGTTAAAATTGACAATTTGTCGTAAAAAAATTATAGTGAGTTCAAAAGAAAAAAACTCCAAAGGCTAAGGAGGAATTTATTTCCTATTTTAGGAATAAGGAATGTTGAAAAGAAGGGCATTTAAGCTTGCCGTAATATTTTTCATGATTTCCATCTCTATCATTTCGCTTCATGCCCAGTGGGCGAAAACCTATGGAGGCGGAGGAAGTGATGCGGCTCACTCCATCCAGCAGACGAGCGATGGAGGATACATCGTTGCCGGCAGCACAAGCTCCTTCGGCGCTGGGAAGTCTGACTTCTGGGTTTTAAAGCTTAATTTGGCGGGGAATATCGAGTGGCAGCAAAGCTATGGAGGGAGCGAAGAGGATGTTGCTTATTCTATTCAAGAGACAAGTGATAAGGGTTATATCGTCGCCGGCAGCACAAACTCTTTTGGCGCTGGAATGTCTGATTTCTGGGTCTTGAAGCTCTCTCAAGACGGAAACATCGAATGGCAGCGAACCTATGGCGGAAGCAGTGATGATGCGGCTTACTCCGCCCAGCAGACAAGCGATGGAGGGTATATCGCCGGAGGCTACACGAAATCAGTGCCTCCTCTAACGGCTAATTTCTTTTTTTTAAAGCTTTCTTCAAGCGGGGCCATTGAATGGCAGCGATCCTACGATGGAGCAATTGAGGAATATTTAATTTCCATCCAGCAAACCAGTGATGGGGGCTATGCTGCCGCCGGCTACAGCAACTCCTTTAGCGCTGGAACATACAAGTTCTGGATTTTGAAGCTTTCTTCGACTGGAACGATTGAATGGCAGCAGGCTTATGGCGGAAGTGGAGACGATTTCCTCTGTTCCCTGCAACAGACGAGCGATAAGGGATATATCGCTGCCGGCTACACAAACTCTTTTGGCGCTGGGATGTCTGATTTCTGGGTCTTGAAGCTTTCTCAAAGTGGAAGCATCGAGTGGCAGCGAAGCTATGGGGGTAGCGGCAATGATGTGGCCTATTCCATCCAGCAGACAAGCGGTCAAGGGTATATTGCTGCCGGCTATACAACCTCCTTTGGCCACGGAGACTCAGACTCCTGGATTTTAAAGCTTTCTTCAAGTGGAACCATTGAATGGCAACAGACCTATGGAGGAAGCGTCGCAGATTATTCAACTTCTATTCAACAGACAGCTGAAGGAGGCTACATCGCTGCAGGCTTTACAAACTCATTCGGTTCCGGAGAATCAGATATTTTTATTCTTAAGCTTTTATCGAGCGGAGCCATCGACCCTTCCTGTGAATTGTCAGGCAGTTCGAATGCCTCAATCTTCACTACAAGTGCTTCTTCCTTAAATACGCCCGCAACTTATCAAAATACAAGTCTTATCACTCAAAATACAACTATTTCGTCGAACGAAACCTATGCTACTCCAAATGTCCTCTGTGAAGCGCAGCTGGCGATATCAGGAACTATAAAGGACGCTGCTGACAAAGCCATCGAGGGCGTGACTGTCAGCTTCAGTAATGGAGGGGGCTCGGCCACAACCGACTCCAAAGGATATTACTCAAGAAAAGTGAGCTATGGCTGGTCAGGCGAAGCCACTCCTTCCAAAGCCGGCTACATCTTCTCTCCTTCAAGCCGGAGCTACACCAATATCATCGTTAACCAGACCAATCAGGATTACACAGCCTCGCTTGCTCACACGATTTCCGGGTCGGTGAAGACGGCTGGAGGGCAAGGAGTCGAAGGAGTCACCATTACCTTTGACAATGAAGGAGGAACAACAACGACTGACTCCAAAGGTTTTTATTCTCAGCTGGTGAAGGATGGCTGGTCAGGAACAGCGACGCCATCCAAGGCTGGATATACTTTTTCACCTTCAAGCCGGAGCTACTTCGAAGTCAGCGCTGACAAGACAGGAGAGGACTACACAGCTTCCATATTGACCTACAAAATCTCGGGCACGGTCAGGCTGGCTTCTACTTCTGGGCCGCTGAGCGGAGTGGTCATGAATGGCTTGCCTGGCAGTCCAACTACAAATGCTTCTGGATATTACGAAGCTATAGTGAATTATGGCTGGTCAAGCACGGTAACACCCACGCGCGAAAGGTACATCTTTTCGCCTTCGCAGAGGACTTACGGAAACGTGACTTCTGATAAGACAAACCAAGACTATTCTGCCTATCCAGGTTGGATTATATCGGGTGCAGTGAAGACTTCCGGAGGGAATGCCATGCCGAGCGTGAGCATCGCCTTCTCCAACGAAGGCGGCACAGCCAGGACAGATTCAAGCGGAAATTACTCTCAAATGGTGAGAGAAGGTTGGTCAGGGACAGCCACTCCGTCGATGTACGGCTATACCTTCTCCCCTGCCAGCCGAGATTACACCAATGTGACTTCTGACCTGGCGAGCCAGGATTACACCGGCCAACCCATCCCCTATACTTTAACCATAAGCGCCGGCTCAGGAGGAACGACTGAGCCTCAACCCGGAAGCTATACATACGATTTTGGCACACAGGTTTCGCTCACAGCTACCCCCAATTCCGGCTATTCTTTTTCTCAATGGACAGAGAATGTCCCCTCAGGCCACGAAAGGGACAATCCTGTGAATATCATCGTCTATTCCAACCTCTCCATAAAAGCCAATTTTGAGCGCAAGGCAATCTGCTTCATCGCCAGCGCAGCTTACGACTCAGCGTTTCATCCCAAGGTGAGGATTCTCCAGGATTTCAGGGATAAATACCTCCTGCCCTGCAGGCTTGGACAGAGTATTATTGATTTTTACTACAGACATTCACCAAAAATCGCATCCCTGATTGCAAAACACAAAGCTTTGAAGCTTGTGGTACGCTTCAGCCTCTTGCCTCTTGTTGCCTTCAGTTATTCGATGCTCCGTTTCGGTCCGGCAGTGACTGCAATCATGCTCTTGGTTATTTCTGCGATTCTCGCGGTCTGGATTTGCAATTACCGGAGAAGGCTAAAAAGGAATCATAGAAGTAAATTCGCTCAAAAGGGAAACCGCGCACAAATAAAAACGGTTTAAACAGGCTCAGGCTGGGTGTAAAGAAAAGCGTTTGAATGGATCCGGCAGAGTTGTAAGGAAGCCGTATGAAAGGCTGAGCGGGCATGGTATACAAAAAGAGGACAGCCCCTTTTCTTGAGAGAGACTGCCCTCTTTTTGTTTTTTAAAGACCTAGCTTTATTCTAGCCAAACTTTGATTATCTCGTCCTCTTCAAAAACCTCGATGAGCACCATCGGTCCGAGTTTCTTCAGCTCAGTGAACAGCGCCTTGAGGTCGATGTCGCACTCCTCACTATGGATCCTTAAATTCTTGCCATGGGAGCATTCCAGGAGAATCTCGACCACAGAAATAGGCAGAGTAACCTTGACCTTGTCTTTATTTGTTTTGGTATCTGTGACCAGCACCTTGAACCACTTGACTTCTTTTCCCGCTTCATAATTTGGGTTTTCTTTAACAGCTTTCTTGATGACCTGGAAGTCATCTTTTTTGTCCGCTAAAAGAGGATTCATAACAAGAGGGCTAAAGGCCAAAGCGATAAAGACTAGAATTGCGATTTTCTTCATAAGACACCTCCATTACTTTTTGACTTTTCTATCCATATCTTGATAGTTGTTCCTGACTCTTCCTCATGAAAATCGATGATTTTTCCTTCGTTTTCCAAGAGCTCTTTTATGATCCGATCAAAGTCGTAGCCTTCATTCTTCATGATCTGCTTATCTCTATCAGAGATTGCCCTTAAGGCAAGGTCAGCCAGAGCCCAGGGAATATCGATTCTTACCGACGGAACGTCCTTTCCCTCTTTATAAATTCTTATCTTCAAGACCAATATTTCCTTCTCATATCTCTGCTCTTCAAGGCCCTTCAAAGCATCAGGATCAATCCTGAGAAGAGAAATTTTCGCCCGGTCTCTGAGCTCTTCGTCCCTTTCCTTATCTAGAATTTCCTTCAAGACTGGAATGGCTTTGGCTGCGACCTTTTTGTCACTCACATAGCTCAACTGGGTGGCTGCATAATATCGAATCACCCGGTTTGAGCTGGAAAGCCTCTTTTCCACCTCTTGAAGGTAACGCTTCTCTCCGCTCTCATAGAGGTCACAGGCCAAATTGATGATAGACCTCTCAGATTCTTCGCTCAGGCTGAGGCTGCGGTCTTTGAGTCCAAGATAGTTCGTGTAAGCCTGCAAGGCCTCAATCTTTTTTCCTCCCCGCTTCTCCAGGCACTTGGCTCGGAAGAAGATAGCCTGGGAAAAATATGGACTGTTCGGATACTTCTCCAGGAAATCTTCCAGCTTGGCTTGAGCGTTTTCCCATTTTTCATCGAAAATGAGGATCTTCGCCTCCTGGAAAAGCTTTTCATCCGCCTGGGCTCGGGCGCTGGCCTGAAGGATGAGAAGGGCAAGGAGGCAAATTCCAAGATTTATGATTATCTTTTTCACTTTAAACCTCACTTTTTCCCAATTCCTTCTTTAACAAATCTATCTTCAGCAATATATGTTTTTCCTCGATTAATTTCTGGATTTTCTCTATTTCTTCGACTGAGAGCTTGACACTGATCTGACTGAGCTCATAGAAAAGCAATTCTATCTGGTCGCAGATCATCTTGGCCTTGGCCATCTGGTACTTATCGAGCTGGGGGTTGATGTACCTTTTCTTGTCAAGAAGCTCTCTTGCCTTCTGGGAAGCGAATTCGCTCCGCCAGAATTCCGCTGATTTTTCGGATGGAGATTGGACAAAGTCCAGAAGCAGGTATTGGCTTTTTTCAAGGTAGTCGA
>CAZJXZ010000095.1:4260-9612 GCA_964549955.1 uncultured Eubacteriales bacterium | reverse complement strand
TTGTGATATTTTTCGTCATTTTTGCCGTGTTATCTTTTGTTGTTTATAACTGGACGAACGAAGGTTATCCGCTTTGGGAGATTATTGCGGTTATCGCAGCGCTATGGCTCGTGTATCTACTAATTGTCTATTTCATCACACATTTCGGAGAGGCTAGTCTCTATCCTCGTAGTTTGGCATGATCGTCTTTTATAAAAAAGGCGCTAGGAAAGGAAGTTCAATATAGAAGTGGCGGGCCCGGAGGTATTCACACCTAATTAGGGGCGAGTCCTATTTCATCCTCCGCTCGCCCGTGAAAGTTCAAATCTATTAGACTCCACCACGCAAAAAGCATAAAATAAGCCATTGAGTTTTACTTTTTACAAAGCCTATAAATAACAAGTTCCTAGATAAACACCTTACGAGGATGATGTGAATGCTAATCGAGACCATTAAAAAACAAGGGGCAAGCTAGTGGGATACTTGTTATCTGACCAGCATTATACAAAGGTCTCTTTTAGCGTGAGCTATCCCCGATTATAAATCAATAACCTTTTGGGGGTGGCACTTTGGATGGCGTTTTTAACATATATACCGTAAGGGTTTTCGAAGTATTGGGGACTTCACCCGAAGGTCTCATCCGTGACCAGGTGGATAGAAGATTGGCCAAGGAGACACTAAAGAGCTGGATGCCAGAGTATGTGAAGGTTATTCGGAAGGGGGAACTGGGGATATGACTGATAGAGGTGTGAAGCTCACAAAGGAAGAAGAGAAAAAACTAGAGTTGGTAGATAAAACTCTAGCTTCTGTTAAGCGATATCAGAAGGCAGCGATCGCCAGCATGGAGGATCTCTATAAAGAATTTGAAACAGGCGAAAACGGTCTTTCCAGCGACGAGGCTCGCCGGAGACTTGAACAATATGGCCCTAATGCCCATCCAGTGGGCAAGAAACTTGGCTTTATAGTGCGTTTCCTTCTCCATCTCAAGAATTGGTTTAACCTAATGCTACTGTTGGCTTCAATACTATCGTTCTTCGTCGGAGTAACGTCTAAAGACCCTAGCTCATTACAGGCCGGGTATGTACTGGTCGGAGTTGTGCTAGCTAACATTTTCTTCAGCATGATCCAGGAGTATAGAGCAGACAGAGTTGTTCAGACGATTAATAAACTAATCCCACAGAAAGCGAAGGTCGTCAGGGACGGCCAAGATGTACAAGTCGATGCCTCCGATGTTGTCCCGGGGGACATGGTACTCTTGGAAGAAGGAGACGAAGTGCCAGCCGACATTAGACTTGTCAGCGCGTTCGAGGTTACTGTAAACAACGCTCCTCTGACGGGCGAGTCTAAGCCCCAACATAGATTTGCTACTATTACCTTGGATGCGGGCATGCAAAGTCCGACCGAGTTACAGAACATCGTGTTCGCTGGGACGACCATCGCAACAGGGGTCGCCAAGGGCGTCGTCCTATTCACAGGCGGAGCAACTCAGATTGGGAGTATTGTATCCCTAGCCGGGCAGGTTAAGGAACCGCCCAGTGCACTCCAGAAAGAAATAGACCACACTGCAACGCTAACTCTTATCGTGGCCATTGTAGTCGGCGCTTCTTTCTTTGGGATTGCTCTTGGAATAGTGGGGCTCACTCTTGTGAACAGTATTCTATTCACTATCGGGGTCATGATGTCGCTGGTACCTCAAGGATTGCAGCTGACAGTCTCGCTCTCCTTGGCGCTGACGGCTTTCAACATGTCCAAGCGAAATGTGGTGGTCAAACGTCTCTCTTCCGCGGAAACCCTAGGAGCGATGACCGTTCTCTGTGTTGACAAGACAGGCACAATGACGAGCGGCGAGATGATGGTAGAAAAAATATGGACCAGCGGCAAGGTCTTCCAAGTTACTGGGGACGGCTATAACCCTGTTGGATTAATTACCGGCTCCGACAGGTCGGACCCTAGAGAAAGAGCACAACTGACGAAACTTTTTGAAGTTGCTGCTTTTTGCAATAACGCCAAACTGAATTCTCCGAGCGATAAGCTGGGTAGGTGGACTATTTTGGGAGATCCCACTGAAGGGGCGTTCCTAGTCTTTGCGGAGAAGGGTGGTTTCAAAGTGCAAAAGACTCTGGCAGAAAATCCCAGGGTTCATCTTCTTCCGTTTGAATCGAAGAGACGGATGATGACGAGCTTACACAGGGGACCGGACGGAAGTTTCACGGCATACACCAAAGGAGCATGTCGTGAGCTGCTTGACAGATGCACCCAGATCTACTTTGACAACCAAGCCGTACCGTTGACCTCGGAAATGCGGCAGACGATTCTTAGGCAGATGGACGATTTTGCCTCGCAAGGCTATAGGGTCCTTGCGATGGCGAATAGGCAACTATACTATAGACTACACGAGTCTCTCCATGAGACTGCCGCGGATGTTGAATCGGAGATGGCATTTCTCGGCATGGCTGCACTTGCCGACCCCCCTAGGCCCAGAGTGAAAGAAGCCGTGCTTGAGGCTCAGCGGGCAGGAATCAAAGTAATCATGCTCACAGGAGACTATGAGATTACTGCCAAGGCGATTGCCAGTAGGATGGGGGTCATTTCTTCCAAGAACCCCACCATCGTCACAGGTCATGAACTCGGTAAAATGAGCCAATCGGACTTGGCGCGGATTCTGGAGGAGAAAGAAGTTATCTTTGCGAGGATTCTGCCCGATCAGAAACTGAGGATAGTACAGGTACTCAAGTCTAAAGGCGAAGTGGTAGGGGTGACTGGAGACGGTGTCAACGATGCGCCTGCACTTCTAGAGGCCGGCGTTGGCGTGGCCATGGGAGTTGGTGGTACAGATGTCGCCCGGGAATCAGCCGATATGGTGCTCTTGGACAATAACTTCGTTTCAATCGTTGAAGCTGTGAAATTTGGACGTACTGGCTTCGAGAATTTGAGGAAGTTTGTCGGTTATATCTATACTCACAACTTCGCTGAGTTGGGCACCTTTATTGCATTTGTACTATTAGGAGTGCCGCTTCCCCTTGCAGTTATTCAAATACTAGCGATAGACCTTGGAATGGACGTACTACCTTCTCTCTCGCTGATAATGGAACCACCCCAACCCGGCGTAATGGATAAGCAGCCCAGAAAAACGAACCGTCTATTGGACTTGAGGGTCTTACTCAGAGCTGCCTACATTGGGACATTAGTGTCGATGGTAGTGCTACTGGTGGCGTTTGGCATATGGGGGAAAGCCGGATGGACGTTCGGACAAAAGACGGTCGATGACCTGACAATCTATGCCATGGGAACGACAGCTGTAATGGTGGGGATAATGGCAGCCCAGATTGGAAACTTGTTTGCCACGAGAACTGATCGTGAATCAGCATTCAAACTGAGCCCGTTGAGGAACAAGTGGATTTTTATCGGCATCGTGGGCCAGACCTTGATAATGATACTAATAGTTTATCTTCCACTCTTGCAGCCCTTTTTTGGAACAGGTGCTCTCTCCTTAAAGGAACTATTGATACTGTATTCACTGGCCCCTACAGTATTCTTTATCGAGGAATTGAGGAAATTGATACTGCGAAGGGTAAATCGCTAGCAGAAAGGATTCAGCCTTAATAACATGAAACATCATTTTTGTGTGGTCATATGGTCGACCTTTGGCAAGCAGTCGAAAGTGGGCCAAAACCGCCCGACACAATTTTCATCGTGATAGAGATGAATAGAGGCAGCCAGAACAAATACGAGTACGATAAGAAACTTAAAAGTTTCAAACTTGACCGGGTCCTTTACACTTTCATCCCTTGCGACTACGGCTTCATACCTCGGACCCTTGACGACGACGGAGATCCTCTCGACGCATTGCTGCTAATCAATCAGCCCACCTTTACCGGGTGCGTGGTGACGGCGAGGCCCATCGGGATAATGATCATGGAAGACGAGGGTAAACGTGATGACAAGATATTGGCCGTTTCCACGACAGACCCGCACTTTAGACACTTCAAAAATCTGGCCGATATTCCCAAACCTATGATATCTGAAATTACGTACTTTTTTGAACACTACAAGGAGCCGGAGGGCAAGAAAACAAAAGTTGTGGGATGGAAAGATGTCAACCAGGCAAAACGTCTTATAGAAAAAACCATGAACGAATACCGGGCCAAGCTAAAATAGCGACCTGCCTCTGCATGCTTCATTTATGCAAGATATGCGCGCAAAACCAAACTTTTTATTGATGGGAAACGGCTACTGTGCACACGGACGCAGTACAAAACCGCACTTTTTCCAGGCGTCTACGCACCGTGCATCGCCAGCTGGCTAATGTAGCCAATATGGCTTCTTAATAGTTTCAAAAGCGTGCACTGCAGCAATAATGCCTTCCGCGCAGGCGGTTACTATGAGTCTGACTTCCCCAATAACATCTCCGGCTGCAAACACACCCTTGACATTAGTTTGTAGGTTTTTGTCAACCTTTAAAGAACCATCCTCCTGCAATTCGAACCCGTTATTTTCCAAAAAAGTCTTCGCTGGGTCGAAACCTATGAATACGAAAAGCTCGTCTAAGTCAAAAATTTTCTTTTCACTCGTCTCAAGATTAGTTGTTTCAACTTTAACAATTTTTCCCGTCTCGTCTTTAAACACACCGGTGATTTCAGTATTGTATAAAATCTGTATTCCCAAGTTTTCCGCAAGTTTAACTGTGTTTTCCTTTGCCTTTGCATACCTGCTCTTGATAAGTATTGTGATTTTTTTCGCGATATCGCTCATTTGGACTGCAGTATCAAATGCATTGTCTCCTCCCCCGACAAAAATTATTAGCTTATCCTTGAAGATTTCAGGATGTTCTACCTTATAGTGAACGTTTGGGATGGTAGAATCTTTTAAGATCTCCAATTTTCTGGGGACGTTAAATATTCCTGTACACAATATGACTCTCCTTGCCTGGTAGACGTTCTGAGTAGTTTTTACTTCTATGCGGTTATCCTCTTTACGTTCTATCTTCAGTGCCTCTTCTCCGCACTTGATCTCCGCGCCTGCATTCTTGGCCTGCATGAACAACATTCTGCTTAGTTCCTTACCGAGTATGCCCACAGGAAAACCAGGATGATCCCTGATAATCTTGTCTGGATAAAGGAGCACAGGCAGGCCGCCAGGGAAGTCGTATTTTTCTATAACAAGGCAGCTTAAGCCTCTGAAAGAAGTATTTGCTGCGGCTGTCAAACCGGCAGGGCCAGCACCCACAACGATTACGTCATAAGTATTCATGTTACTTACTTTACTCTCAAAGGTACTTTATCTTTTTTCTCGAATGGTGTGTTGGGTTCGGGTTCAAGAACGGACTATCTGGTGCGCTTCATGCTTCCCAACAATATTGCCATTCATGCTTTT
>CAZJXZ010000095.1:0-4160 GCA_964549955.1 uncultured Eubacteriales bacterium | reverse complement strand
AACGGACTATCTGGTGCGCTTCATGCTTCCCAACAATATTGCCATTCATGCTTTTCTGCGTATTTCCCACTTGCTCACTTGATCAGCTATCTCTCTATAATGATTTTTTCCTTATCCAGCCTTCTTGTTCTAGACGATCAATGATTTTATGGGCACAACTTTCTAACTTCTCTTTGCTCCCACTTATCTCTCCTTCCTTGCTTATCGCGATACAGAGATCATCAGTAAGCTGTTTTTCCTCCCCAGTTCTCGCATCAACAAAAGTAACTATTTTATACGGCATTCCGCCAGCTTCCAAAACTTTTTCCACGCTTTTCAAATCATCTTTTATAGCGCACCCTTCCTGAGCCATTAGGCAACGTAGCTCTTCCTCATCTTCAGCTAAATGTGTTATTTCGATTTTCCATTTATCCTTTTTTTTATCATAGGAAGGCGCCACGCTGTTTATTAGCATTTTATATGCCCAATGAATCAATTGATCAGGTTCTCCTTTTTGTATATTTCTCCAATCAAATTCCCTAAATTCTGCTCTCCGAAAACTGCAATCTAGCGAGTCTGCAAACCTGAGTATAGCTCCAAGAAACTTCGTCCTCACAAAAAATGATGAACCATTCTCCATAGTTAGGGATTCTTTTTCCCTAAGCCTTTCGATCGGATCCCTTATTGAACATTGATGAGACTCAACTAATTTAGCCAAGATCTCGGTTTCGTGTCTGCTTATTTCATCCCCAAAACGGCGCCTCCACTCTTTTTCTATATATTTAGCTCCGATCATTGCATGGTTATTACGAATGAAGTCCCTGATCCTTTCTCTTACAGCAGCATTTGCTTTATCCCAATTATAACTCTCCCCAATTCCAAGCTCATCCCATAACATAGGATCTATACTCATGCCAATGTCGTGACAAGCTAATGAGGCTAAGAGTAAGTAAATCTCGTACTCATTCATCCTATGGCTTATCCTTTCTGGAATTAATTCATTAATCAGAGCGCCCACTCTTATCGTGTGTTTGTAATCATGAGGTGCAAAGTAGAAAAAATATCTTTGTATCTTATTAAGTAAACCGCTGGCTAAGTCCTGAATAGATTTGAGCCTTCTAACAAATGTTCCGGGCAATCGTTGAATCATCTCTTCTTTGCGCGGAATAAATGGTACTTTTCCTTCAATAAATTCCCAAGGAATTTCGTATAACTTAGACCATTCGTTCTTAAGGATATTTAATTTCTGGTTTCTTTCGTCCTCTCTTTCTGAAATCGTGAGCCAATGAGTATTTAATTCTGTACCGAACTGCGAGTCCTTAGCTTTGACATTCTTACATTGAATGCCCCTTGCGTTTCTGAAATCTAATTCAAATAAGGTTTTATAATGATGGTTAATTTCCTTTGGGTCAAGAAAACCAGCGACCTTACTTAGCGGTTCTGCTTTTATGTTTCCTGCATGAGTCCACACTACTGAGTCAAGTAGTAAGGTTCTCTCACGCATTCTAATTTTTTTATATGCTATGGTGTCAAAAACTAAGCAATCTTTGCCGTAATCAATATTTCCAGCGGCAGAGTATACTATTCCTATTACTTTCGATTTATTTGATACGTTAATGCCCCTTTTAGCTATTACATTGCCTTTTATTACACAGTTTTTTCCGATTTTAACCGTCGACCCTATTACATCTCCAATGATCGTGGAAAAGGAGCCAATAAATATATCACCAAGGCTTATGACTGGCCCAAAAAGATGACAATGCTCCCCAATTTCTACTTTTTCCAAACCGACTATGGACAAAGCTTGAGAACCTGACTCCATAACTACACGCTTACCAAAAATTCTCCCTATAATGGCTTCCTTGCTAATTAAGATCTCCCTTTCAATTTCAATGCCATCTTCGGGAAATATGTTATCCATTGGTCGATTCAGGCTAGGATCCACCGCTGCTTTTGACCTGCTTATCCGCACGCCACGAACCTCAACCCAATTAGACATCTCTCCCCGCTCGTTCATTTTAATCCCCAAAATATTTGACGATTTTTTTGTAAACCCGATTGGATATCATACAAGATGTTAAGAGGTTTTCCGCTAAGCGGGAAGCTTTAATAAGCTCTTCCTTTTTTTCGGCAAACCCTCTAGCTTCGTCAAAAATTTTATCCGCTTGCAGATAACGAGTGTAGGAGTTAAATGGTTCCTTGGGGCAATAGAACTCAGCAAAGTCTCTAACCCATGAAATGGCTTTGCTCACGGGTTCTGATATATCAGCAGGTGAAAAAATTACCCTTTCTATTTTTTTCCTCGTTTTAATTTCAACAAACCAAAATGGAAAGCAAATCTGAGTTGGGGTGTCTGTTTTAATGTTTAGTCTATTCCGCTTTATTTGCGTAATTAGGGTCTCTCGCGTGCTTGCATATTCTTGCAAAATTGATAATGTTTTAGCGCATGTCTGTTTAATCTCATTCAATCTCTTATCGTAAGGCAAAGATTGAACTCTCTCCTCCACGCTGAAATCATTAAGTAGCTGAGTTAACAAGTCAATTACAACATCTCTAGATTTCTGCAGCTTAAGCACGGGCTCTTTTTTCTGCTTTATCTCTTCCTGAGCACGTGTGATAAGGTGATGAACATCCTCTCTTGTTCCCCGCTCAAGTCTCTTCTTTTCATCTTTAGCTCTTCCCACTTCATCTGAGATGCACCCGTCTATTTCTTTAAGATCTTTTTCCAAATCTCCAATCTCACGTGTCAGGATGTTAAGATCTTCTGATAAAGAATTATATTGCGACCAATCGCGATCCTTCTTAAGCTTTAAATATTGTGAATGTCGCTCCTTTTCGAGTTTATTCCTCAAAACTTGCTGCCTTCTCCTTAAAAGGTGAATCTTTCGGTTAAGCGAATCACGTTGTGATTTAAGCTTACGTACATCCCTTTGAGTCTCAAAATCGATTTCCTTTTTCCTTCGGTCCAACTCTTTATAAAGACGCGCCTTTTCACCTTCAAATTCATGTTTAATCGACTGAACTTGTGACTTGATGGGCTCATTAATTACACTAATCGCGCGTTGAAAAGGCGTTATTGCATTTACGAAAATTGGGAGCTTTGTAACATCATACGTTTCGAACCCAATTATATCGGGATCCTCTATTTTGTGATAAGAATACCCTCCTAACAGCCTATACCGTAGTAGTGAATTAAAGTCCTGAAAATATTGTTGAACGATATTCAGATTTTTCTCCAGTTGATTCGTGAAAATTTTAGAGCTACTTTGACACTCTTCCTTAGCTTGGTTTAGTAACTTTGTCGACCTCTCAAGAGCAAGAAGTGCGTTTGTGTAATCCACCGCTTTCTTCGTATCAAAAATGGTTGGTAGAAACTCTGAGGGGTGTCCAGCTATGCCGTTCTGGAGCACCATAAGGACACACTTTGTAAAAAGATGATCCTCAGTTGCAATTGGTGATACCACAGATTCAGTTCTGCTCTGCTGTGTAATCTTAGATATCCTACCTAAAATATCCTTAAGTAACAGCTCGTTTTCCAAGCTCAATGTATAGGGTAAAGACTTTAGTGTTTGGTCCAGCTCTTCCACCGGAATTGATGCATACGAAAAAGTCTGTTTCTCTATCAAACCATTAGCATCGAAGATGAGTGCCCCTTTATCAAACGGCATAACATATGCAACGCAGTAAGCTTTGGCAATAAAGGATATAGGATATGGCTTCAGTCTAAAACCGTATACCAAAATTACAGCGCCTATTAACCCTCCAAAAAAAAGGAGCGGGGACAAAAACAGCATAAAAAGTATAATAGAAGCCGTAATAAAAATTAAGCCGATAAGTAGGCAAGTGAATTGATCTTTTAACTTTTTCTCAGCGGCTTTTCTAAATGCAAGAGTAACTATAAATGCCTTTTCGTCTTCGGGCCCAAGTGGTAGTTTTTCTGAGAATAAAGCCGAAGGCAGATATGTAACATTCTCCGCCCTTTTACTCATCCGTACCCCTTTATTTTTGATGGAATTAACTTAATTAATTACAATATGGCGCTGTTAACCTAAAACCTTTATTTATTGCTTTCTTTCGCTTTTTGAAATATATTTGAGGCATGTTTAAAAAAATTTTAAAAAAATCAGCGGGCCCGGAGGGATTCGAACCCTCGACCGTCCGGTCACCCAGGCCTTGAAAGC
>CAZJXZ010000094.1:0-9624 GCA_964549955.1 uncultured Eubacteriales bacterium | reverse complement strand
AGACGAAAAATTTTAATATAAGTCGATTTGTCAATCATAGTTCTGGTACGAATTTTGCATAAAAGTTGCAAGGCAGTTGTAAAGGCTTACAATGGGTACTCATTCTATATCATTAAAATTTTTGTTTAATCAACATAAGAAGCAATGTTAAAAAAAATTGCTATTTTCCTGATGATTCTAATCATAACCGGCATAATAAATCCTAGCCAACCACAAGAAAAGCCAGGCAATAATCAGGCAAAACTGAACGAGATCCTTAAAAAAACAGCCGAATACTGTGAGAGGCTAAAACAAATGGCTCTGAATTTTGTTTGCCACGAAAATATCAAAGAAACGATATATTCATACAATAAAGAAAATGTTTATAAAAAAATAGCTGATTCTTCAGGTTTCTTCTGGACAACAGAATTGAAACTGAAAAAATCCATAAAAAACTCATACGTCTATGACTACCAGATGGTTAAAAGGGGCGAAGAGCTGACAGAAAAGAGAATACTGCTGAATGAAAACGGAAAAGAAAAACACGAGAAAGATGCAGAACTAAAAATAGAGAGATTAACAGTTAAGTATCTTGTCTATGGACCTGTTGGATTTCTAAGCAGCTACTGGCAGAAATTTTTTAATTATGAAATACTCGGTCAGGAAAATATTGAAGGGGAAAAAATAGTAGTCATAAAGGCTTCGCCGACTGAACCTCGCGACGAAAATTATAGTTTCGGCAAAATCTGGATTGATGAAAATGACTTCAGCGTCTCGAAAATAGAATGGGAGCCAAGGTCGGTTAAAGGATTTGAAGACCAAGTTTCATCTTCTGCAGGAACTTTAAAAAGAAATTTATCCTGGACGGTATTTTACCATGTTGAAAAAAATGGAATTAAGTTTCCAAGCCAACAATTTATTGAGGAAACTTTTATGCTCGAAACAGGCAGCAAGCATCCTAAATATGAAGTATCTTTCATCTATGATGATTACAAATTTTTCACAGTGGAAACGGAAGTGAAATATCGTTGAAGCCGGGCTCAAAAATCAAAAAGCAAAAGGACTAAGGATTCCTTCGACCGGTCCTGGAGATGGGGATGAAAATTTATTCGGAAGATAAGGATTTCATTTTCTTTTGCTATTCCGAACCGATACAGTTTTGAAGTTCAGGACTGACAGGCTCGCCTTAAAATAAACTTTATCCCCTGCCCGCCGTATCTCTTTTTAAGAGATTTTCTTTATTTCAAGAAGGAGGTGTTATATGAAACAATCCAAGTCCCTGAGTATTTTTGGCGCATTCCTGTTGGTCTTCACGGCGTCGTTTCTCGGCCAGGAGGCGACGGCCCAAACCCGAAGCACAGATATCATTCTCGGTCAGACCCTGACGCTGACTTCGAAAACATTCGGCCGTGATGTCCCTGTTCTGGTTTATGTGCCGAATAGTTATGCCGCCGGCTCGCTGCGTTATCCCGTCCTCTATATCCTGAATGCCTATCCTTTCGCCTTCACTTGCGGAACCGTGGAGCTTCTGGCGGGCAACATGGAAATCCCGGAGATGATCGTCGTCGGAGTGCCGCCCTTTGACAGAGGCTATGTCCCCACTCCTTTCGAGGAGCGCGGAGAGAGCCCGACGCCCACGGACCTGTCCATCCGATTCCTCAAGGAAGAGTTGATCCCCTTTATAGACAATAACTACCGCACCAATGCCTATAGAATCCTGTACGGCCACTCGGTGGGCGGATTGTTCACCATGTACACGCTCTTCAACTATCCCGACCTTTTCACCGCATACCTGGCAGGCAGTCCCTGGTTTCAATCCCTCGACCAGTACTGGCTGAAGAACATCGAGAAGATGTCCAAAGTGAGGAACCTGGACAACAAGTTCCTCCACATGACCGTCGGAAACCAGGAAACCCAGCTCACCATCGATACCTACCGGGAGCTCGAAAAATGGATGAACGCCCAGTCCCTGGGAAGTCTTATCTGGAAGAGCGCCTGGGTGGAGGGCAACCACGGGTCGATGGTCGGCCGCGTCATCTATGATGGGTTAATGTTCTTTTTCAACGGCTGGAGGATTCCCCAGTCGGAGATAATGGACGGAGACATCGATAAAATCGATGCCCATATCAAAGCCAGTGCCGCCAAGTGGGAGAAGTACGGCTTCGACGCTTCCGCCATCATCCCGGAACGCCAACTGAACGCCCTGGGCTATTTTTTCATCAACCGCAAAGACCTCGACAAGGCCATCAAGGTTTTGTCTTATAACATCCGGCGTTTTCCCAAATCCTTCAACGCCCATGACAGCCTGGGCGAAGCCTACATGGTCAAGGGCGACAAGGAAAACGCGATCAAGTACTACCAGCTGGCCGTCGAGCTGAACCCGGGCGACACCGATTATGCCAAACGCATCCTGCAGAATTCGAAGGCCAAACTGCGCGAGCTGGGCGTTGAAAAATAATAGGAAAATGGGTGCTAAGATGCTCACCCGGTCAGCTCAGCTGAAAAGCAAGTTCCTATATTTTAATCCATGAACCCGTTAAGCCGTTTGACTTTAATACGTCGTTTGAGTTCCGGGCAGAGGGTTTGACTTTGAGCTCAGGCGGAAGTATGAGTCCCAGTTTGTGTATTCAAGGACTCTGGCTTGGGCTGATGCCCTCGCCTTCCGAGCCTTCTAAGTAATCCTTTCTTTCTGGCGAAGGCCGCAATAATCAATAATAAAGCATTCGAGAAGCGTTTGAGGCGAGAGAGGACTTGTCTTGATCTTCAAATCAATCTCTTCGAGTTCAGCCAGGATATGATTCAAATCCTGCATCGAAAACCTGTCTACCAAAGAAAAGAACTCTTTGAACTTATCCAGATAAAAGTTACCTAATTTCTCATGGATATGAGGCTTAAGCTCCTTGAAAACCTCTTTCTTGTCGACGTTCTTCTCCCGCAGCAGGAGCTTGGCCAGAAAAATATCACGGAAAAACTTGACGATTGAGCCCAGAATATATTCAGGCCTTGTTCCTTCTTTAAATAAGTTATTCAGGACGACGAGGCTCTGACCAGCATCAGCCTTGACCAGGCTGTCGGCAATCTCCCAATCAAAACTAGTCTTGATCCGGCCAGAGACCTGGTTGACATCGTCCAGGTCAACGACCTCTTTTTCTCCAACGAAGGTTGCAAGCTTCTCAATCTCGTTGTTCACCATTCTCAGCTCTCTTCCGCTAAGCTCCTCCAATCTTATCTTTGCCTCGAATGTTACTCTCTTTCCCCGCGATGAGAACTTCTTATCCATCCAGGCGTAGAGGGCTTTATCTTTTAAAGGCCTCAGCTCTTTGACAAGAGCCGTCGAAGAAGGAAGTGCGGAGAAAAGCCTGAAAAGAGATGAATTTTTGTTGAGCTTCCCGGAAAAAATGATGACAAGCACAGTCTTCGGAGAGAAAGAAGAAAAATAGTCCTTCAATGTCCTCTTCTCCTCCGAGGAAAGGCTTTCTTTTCTTCCTTTAGAAATCTCAACAACGACGATCCGCCACGGCGAAAGAAAGAAAGGAATTGTTCTGGCCAGGTCTATGACCTCTGCCCATGAGCTTTCTTCTAGGTCGAACCTCTCCAGACTGATGTCCTGAACCTCGGCTGGAATCAGACTTGCTTTGAGGTTTTCGGCGAACTCGTAGGCAAGATAAGTCTCCTCTCCATGAAAAAAATAGCAGGGGAGGAGCGCCTCTTCCCTTATTTCCCTGTTGAGGAGAAAGCTATACACCCCCTAAAATCCTTCCAGGATGGTGCTGACCAGGCTCCTGGCAAATTTCTCGGCAATAGCTTCCAGGGCTTCTGATTCTACGCTCTCAAAATCTGTTCCCTGCGGAACTTCATATTCTCCCTGATAAACAAAATACGGATTAGAAAACACAACCTTCTGATTAATCAGATCTCTGAGGGTAATGCTGGCGACAACCGTGATGTTGTACCTGTCGGCTGAGGCATCTCTGGAAAAAGCGATAGGCGTGACATTGAAAGTAGTTATTTCTCCGACCAGGACAGCGTCAGCAGAGGCCATATCGCCGCTGATTTCGACTTTCCCCCTGGCGACAACCTCATCGATAACTTTCTGGGTCAACTTCACATCGAGTTCAAATCGTGTGGTCCGATTCTTAAACATGGGGATGTTGATTTTTTTTATATGGCTGGGAAGAAAGCTGCCTGTCCCACGCAGACGGTATCCGCAGTGAATAACGAAGAGACAGCCGAGAAGGACAATAAAAATCTTTTTCATTTCAGTCTTTAGATGACTATGTTGACCAATTTATTTTTAACATAAACTATTTTTCTTGGCTTTTGGCCGGCAAGAAGATCCTTGATCCGGCTCAGGCCGAGAGCCGTCTCCTTAACTTGGTCTTCATCCAAATCCACTTCTGCTTCGAACTTGCCTCTCAATTTACCGTTGACCTGAACGACAATCGTCACCTTCTCCTCGCGGGCCAAGTCAGGGTCGAAAGATGGCCAAGGCGTATGAACAAGAGAGGATTTATGCCCCATCATCTCCCATAGCTCTTCACAGAGATGAGATGAAAAGGGAGAAAGAAGCAGAACAAGAGTCTCTAGAGATTCTCTTAAAAGAGCCCTTCCGCTCTTGCTCTTTCTCAATTCATCCATCTCTCTCTTGATCTGGTTGTAGAGCTCCATGATGGAGCTTATGGCTGTGTTCAAGTGGTACCTGCGCTCGATATCCTCGCTGACCTTCTTTATCGTCTGGTGCATTTTTATTCTCAGGCTGCTTTTCTGCTCTTCCTTTTTTCCTTCCAATTCATCTTTGGTCTTGTCTTTAAAAAGGTCAATGTTTTCTTGAACCGCTGCCCAGATACGGTGAATGAACCTGAAACATCCCTCTATGCCTTTATCATTCCAGGCAAACTCTTTCTCAGGCGGTGAGGCAAAAAGGATGAAAAGCCTCAAGGTATCTGCCCCGTATTTTTTCACGACATCATCAGGATAGACAACGTTGCCCTTTGACTTGGACATGGCAAAGCCGTCCTTGGTCACCATTCCCTGGGCAAGCAGCCGGGGAAAAGGCTCATCGACAGTGGTCAATCCCAGGTCTCTTAAAAACTTGCAGAAAAAGCGGGCATAGATCAGATGGAGGATGGCGTGCTCCACACCGCCTATATATAGGTCGACAGGAAGCCAGTAATCGGCAGCCTGGGGGTTGAACGGCTGCTTATCTTCCTGGGGAGAGGTGTAGCGGAAATAATACCAGGATGAGTCGAAGAAGGTATCCATGGTGTCTGTCTCGCGCCGGGCTTGCGCCCTGCATTTTGGGCAGGCAGCCTTAACAAAACTCTCGACCTTCTCCAGAGGAGAGCCTTCTTCGCCCTTGAACTCGACATCATAAGGGAGGACAACCGGCAAGTCCTGGTAAGGGACTCCGACAATTCCGCACTTCTGGCAATAGAGTACAGGGATGGGAGTTCCCCAGTAGCGCTGACGGGAAATGCCCCAGTCGCGGATGCGATAGACGACACTCTTTCTGCCGAAGCCTTTTTCCTTCGCATATTCAGCCATCTCTTCTATGGCTTCGACTGATTTTTTACCGGAGAAAGGCCCTGAAACAACGAGCAGTCCATAATCCTCGAAAGCTTTATCGCCTTCCTCTTCTGCCGCTGTTCTCTCTTCAGGAACGATGACAACCTTTATCGGCAGAGAGTATTTCTTGGCAAACTCAAAATCCCTCTGGTCATGGGCAGGAACAGCCATGATGGCGCCTGTGCCGTATTCCATCAGGACATAATTGGCAATCCAGATTGGCATTTTTTCGCCGCTGAAAGGATTTATGGCCTTCTTACCGGTGTCGATCCCCTCTTTTTCGGTCTCCCCCAAATCCCTTCTCAGTCGAAGGTCGGCTATGCTCTTCTCAATCCAATCCTTCAATATCTCTTTCTGCTCGGAATCTGAAATCAACTCCTGGCTCAAGGGATGTTCAGGAGAGAGAACCAGAAAAGTTGCCCCGTAGATTGTATCAATCCTGGTGGTAAAGACTTCAATCGAGCGGGAGGAATCAGCCAGAGGAAAATTAATATGGGCTCCTGTGCTCTTCCCAATCCAGTTTTTCTGCATGAGCAGGACATACTCCGGCCATTTTTCAAGAACTTCATGTCCGGAAAGGAGCTCTTCAGCATAATCGGTGATCCTCAAGAACCACTGCTGCATCTCCTTCTGCACAACGCGGGTCTCGCACCTCCAGCAGGCTTCATTGACGACCTGCTCGTTGGCCAAGACAGTCCGGCATTGGGGACACCAGTTCACCCAGCTTTTCTTACGATAGGCCAAGCCGCGGTCGAGCATCTTGAGGAAGATCCACTGGTTCCACTTATAATACTCTGGAAGGCAGGTGTTGACCTCTCGAGCCCAATCATAGCTGAAGCCAAGCTTCTTCAACTGATTTTTCATGTGGGCGATGTTCGAAAGAGTCCACTTCTGGGGATGAACTCCTTGGTTGATGGCAGCGTTCTCGGCCGGCATTCCCAGCGCATCCCAGCCGATGGGATGGATGACGTTGAAACCTTTCATGATTTTGTAGCGGGAAATAACATCCCCGATGGCGTAATTGCGGACATGGCCCATATGGATATGGCCTGATGGATAGGGATACATCTCCAGGCAGTAGAACTTTGTCTTCTGGGGGTCTTCACAGGAATGGAAGGCTCCTTCTTTGTCCCAGGCCTTCTGCCACTTTTCCTCAATCTGTTTAAATTTATAGGACTTCTTCATTTCTTGAATCTTCCAAGAATCTTGAAGGGATTAAACGAAGAGGGAGTAAGACTCTTCTTTTATCCTTTTTTCTTTAAAATTCAATCATAAATATTATTTTTAATACCCCTAAAAGTCAAGGCAGGAGCGAGGTCGCTTGACGGTGGCCGCTGTGCGCGCCATCGCCAGGAGATGTGGCGATTTCGAACCCTTTTCAGAGATCGAACAGTTCTTGACGATTCCCTATTGAATGATTATCTGCTTTCCTTTTCATCGGCCTCATAAATCTCATGGCGTTTGTTAATATCAAGTCCGCTCAACTCCTGAATCTTGTTCCTAATCCAACGGACTTTCACGTTGACTTTGCCTTTGTACTCGCCAAGGCCGACATGAATAACCTGATCATCACAGGATGACCATCCACGCATGCCGGCGACTTCACGCACATAGGATCTTTCATTCGCCTTCACTGTGACGCGCGCTCCGTAAGCCATGCTATTGCTGTGCTTACCGCCATGGAGTTTCAGTTCAATCCAATTTGATTTAGCCGGGATTTTTCCCCTGTCGACCAATTTGTTTTCATAGAGAAGCAGTCCCTTGTTTCCATCAAACACAAACCAGTCGAGATCACCATCATTATCGAAATCAGCGGCAGCCTGCCCTTGGGCATTGGCGGCGAATGCGCCGGTCCGGAAGGTCACCTCCCGAAAAGAACCATCGCCAACTCCCTCATAGAGCTGATTCACCCAGACCCGGTAGCAGTTGGTCATCGACAAATCAAGATGACCGTCATTGTTGAAGTCGGCCAGCAATGGGTCGGTATTTGTTTCGCGGAACACAAGGCCCGAATCGATGGTGTGGTCCGCAAAAGCATGGCCTGTGTTCAAGTAGACACGCGAGAGGTCAAAGATGGTAGGCGGGCTAAAAAAGATCCATCGCGGATGGGACAGGTTAGCACAGACAAGATCCAGAGTGCCGTCTCCATTGAGGTCTCCCCAAGCGGCTCCAGACGTATGCCCCCAATAAGATGTTCCTCCCGCTTCGGTTCGCCATCCTTCGACTCCCCTATCCGGTCCCTCTCGAATCTCGGGCCGCTTGGCGGTTCCGAACCAGGGCGCGGCGGCGCATTGGACAAAAGCCGGCTTGCCCTTTTCCGAGACATTGCGCCACAAAGCGTTGCGCTTGGCCCTATAGTTGGCGACGAAGATGTCGGTCCGTCCGTCGTCATCGTAGTCGGCAGGGCTGACCCCTTCGCCAGGCGGCATAATATCATCGCCGGAAAAACCCCAGGCGCCCGTTACTTCCTCAAAAGTCCCGTCCCCTTTATTACGGAGCACCGCGGTTCTTCCATCGACGCCCCTTTCGTTTTTGGCCAGGTAGACGTCAATCAAGCCGTCGCCGTCTCCATCAAAGAGGCCGATCGCCGAGGCATTCACCGCCACTCCCTTGGCCGGATCGAGCACCGGCCTGAACATCCTCCCCTTGGTCTGTAACGAGACGCCGAATTTGTTTTGACCCGCAACGATGACGTCGACTAGGCCGTCGTTGTTGACGTCGGTAAATGCTGCCAATGTCCCTCTGATATCAAGCCCAAGCGCGTTATCAACACGCTTGAATCTTCCGCTGCCTCCCAGATTGCGCCATAATCCGTGCTCTGGAACCAACACATCCACATAGCCGTCGCCATCGTAGTCACCAAGAGCAATATGATTGTAGTTGCCATCCGACGTCCGTAACCCACATTCCTCAAAACTGGAATTTCTGACAAGCTCGAAGCGGATCGTCGTTTCGGGCTGGTCCTTGAGAAAAGGATTCGCCGCTGTGTCCAATGCAAGACCGCTCTCAACAAGGCAATAGGCGACCAGAGACTCGTCCACGATGAGGCGCAGGATCTGCGCTTGGGCTATCGGATTAGCCAGCCGGATGCTGTCCACATCCTCTTTAAGCGAGTCCACAAGAAAACGATGGTGCTTCTTTGCAAGTTCCAAGCCTTGTCGCCTGTCTTCCGGGTCCTTGGATGAGACGAAACCGATAGTGAAATAGGGGACGCTCCCTCTGATACCGCTAAGGAGCGCCATCTCCTCTCTCGGCAGCTTGAGAAGGTATCGCAGAATGGATCTGGGAGACTCCAATCGCGAATAGACCGCCTTTTCGGACTTTCTCCACACGCTGAGGGCCTTCTTCCGCTGACCAGTTTCCATCAAGCCCCAGAAATAGGCCGCGCGAATCAGATGCTCCCAATAGGTACCGTTCTGCATGCCTTCCAGAGGCCTGTACAGTCGGACGAGCTCATCGTCCGTGATCGTTTCCCAGTTATACGCCAGGTCGACTTTTTCCAGAATGAGGTCAGCGGATTCCTCAATCGGGAGCGTTTTAGGATCAACGCCAAGTTTCACTAGCTTGTCTAGAAGTCGGGCTGTTTCGAGTCGGTTTGATTCATTGATGGCGGAGTTCAAATTGGACTTTAGCAGTTCAACGTCCTTCTTATTCCGGCACATCGTCGAGAAAAGACAAATCAAAGAAATAAGAAGAGTTGCTGACACAATTTTTATTTTCATGCTCCTCCCTCCTTCCAAAGATCTTCTTCAATCACTTCGGCGAGACAATAGGGATTATAAGAATTTCATTTTTGGCTGCGCAAGCAGCGGACACATTTGCGCTCAGATTTTCCCATCTAAGCTAGAAAAGAATATATTAAGAAATCAAACAATGTCAACGTCCTATCTTTTAACAAAAACATTGACAAAAAAAGCTATTAGAGAAATATTAAAAATTTGAAATTGAAATTATAATTTTTTCTTGGATAAAGCAAAACTTAGGCTTTTAAAATGGAAATCCTTGAAGTCAAAGACCTCTCTGCTGGCTATGAGAACGGCCATGTCATCAAGGAAATATCCTTTTCCTTGAGACAGGGAG
>CAZJXZ010000093.1:0-9760 GCA_964549955.1 uncultured Eubacteriales bacterium | reverse complement strand
CAAGCTGAAGGATGGGATGATTGATAACAACAAAGAAAAAAAAGGGGAAAGTCCCCTTTTCTGATTTTTTGTAATCAAAAGTGAATTTTCATATAATTAAGGCCGCTAAAATCAGATTGAAGAAAAGACAATCCTTTCTGTCCAGATGATATTTATTTTTTTCCCCAATTGAATGGGGAAGATTGAACGACGGAGTCAATCGCGATTCATGAAATAAGATACAGGGAGGGAAGAGGTGAGCCATAAAAAATCTTTCTTTTGCTTTTTATTTATCATCTCAGCACTTTTGCCGGCGATCTCGATGGATTTATTTGCCCAGCAGAAGGTGAGCAATGTCCGCTACGAGATCTGGGTTGAGCTGGATAACCAGAGCAAGATGCTCTACGGCAAAGAGGCGATTTCCTGGTCCAATAAAACCAAGGATTTGATTCAAGAGATGTGGTTTCATCTTTATTACAACGCCTTCAAGAATGAACTCAGCAGTGTCATCGAGGAATCAAAAGAGGAAGGCTTCGGCCCTTTTAGAATAGACGTAAAGAAAGAGGAATGGGGATGGGTGGATGTGACGAGCGTCAGTCTCGTTGATGGAAGAGATTTGAGCCCAACCATGGAGTTTATCACTCAAGATGAGCCTCTTCATCCTGGAGACCAGACGGTTATGCGCGTCCGTTTCCCTGAGCCGGTAAAGCCCGGGGAAGAAGTGCATCTTCAGCTTGAATTCAAGTCCAAGATCCCAAGGACAATCCTTCGCTCAGGCTACTACCAGGATTCTTACTTCTTCGGCCAGTGGTTTCCAAAGCCTGGTGTCTACGAAGAAGGCAAAGGCTGGAACTGCCACCAGTATCATCTCAACTCAGAATTTTTCGCCGATTTTGCAGAGTTTACCGTCCATATCACTGTCCCTGAGAGTTTCGTGGTAGGAGCCTCAGGAAGGCAGATAGACGCAGTCCCCAATAAAGAGAAGAAAACAGTGACATATACTTTTTACCAGGAAAACATCCATGACTTTGCCTGGACGGCTGACCCTGATTTTATCAGAATCGAGCAGGAATTCATCGCCGACAAGGAAGTCACTCAAAAAGAATACGAGGAGATGGCTCGCATCCTCAGGCTCCCTCTTAAAGACATCAAGCTTCCCGATGTCAAGATGATTCTCTTGATCGAGCCTGAACATAGAGCCCAGATTGACCGCCATTTTAAGGCTCTGAGAGCAGCGCTAAAGTATTACGGCCTCTGGTATGGTCCCTATCCTTATCTGACAGTGACCATGGTTGACCCGCCATTCAGGACAGGAAGCGGAGGTATGGAGTATCCAACGCTCTTTACTGCCGGCACCTCTGTTTTAAGGACTAAAAAAGTCCTGTCTCCTGAGAGCGTCATCGTCCATGAATTCGGACACGGCTATTGGTATGGGCTGTCTGCCAATAATGAGTTCGAAGAGGCCTGGCTCGATGAAGGTATCAACTCCTACTCGACAGGCAAGGTTCTGGCCAAAGCCTATGGGCCTAGCCTCATGTCTGGCTCTTTCAACGAGATTCCCCTTGCCTGGTTTATCAAGCTTCCCCGCTACTATGACTACGAATTCGATAGAGCCGCGGCCATAAACGTCGTTAAATTTGACCCGATCACGACTTTCTCTTGGAAGTTCTACGACAGAGGGAGCTACGGCTTGAATGTCTACATGAGGGCCGCGACCTGTCTGGATACCCTGGAAAGACTGGTGGGAGAGGAGACGATGCTTCGCATCATGCGCAGCTTTCATATGCGCTTCCGCTACAAGCACCCCAAGACATCTGATTTTATGGCTGTTGTTAACGGAGTCACGGGAAGAGACCTGGGCTGGTTTTTCAAAGAGCTTTTTTCTAACACCCTAAACTTTGATTATGGAATATGCTCCCTTCGCTCTGAGGAGAGCAAGAGATTCGTCCGAGGTGTTTTTGATAGAGACGGAAAAAAGGAAGAGCTCACTTCGAAAAAAGTCTCACAACTGGAGAAGAAAGAAAGAAAATCAGGAGGGAGAAAGCTTTACACAACGAAGGTGAGAGTCAGGCGCTTTGGCGAAGCCAGGGTTAGCGGCGATGCCATGGTCAAGCTCAAGGTTGTTTTTGAGGATGGCTCGGAGGAAGTCAGGCTGTGGGATGGCCAGGGGAGGTGGGAAAAATTCTCCTTTGAAAAGCCTGTCAAGGCAAAATATGCCCAGGTCGACCCTGATAATATCTGGCTTATCGATTCCAACCTCGCCAACAACAGCCTGAGATTGAAGCCTTCACGCCGAGGAATTTTGAGGCCGGCAACGCAGTTGCTTTTCTTAATTCAGAATTTTCTTAAATTGCTTGCGGCCTGGAGCTAAAAGGAGGGAGCGATGAGAATATTTAAAACTTTCGGGCAAGGTTTCAAGACAACCAACAGGAGATTAAGAGTGGGCCTCTACCTCTGGCTGGCAAATTTTCTATTTTCGCTGCTCATCCTCACTCCTTTTTATTACATCATCAACAAGGATTTTTCTCGTTCTTTGATGGCTGACCAACTCGCCAGAGGAGTTGACCTTCTCTGGCTGGGAGATTTTATTTTTAAATATAGAGACCTCTCTTCGGTTTTTTTGGGATGGCTCGTTGTCTCCGGAATCTTCTTCCTTCTGCTTTCTATTTTCTTGAACGGCGGCATAATCGGCAGGATTGCCTCCCAGGAAGAAGGAATAAATCTTTCCAGTTTCCTAGCCGACTGCGCGAAGTACTTTTTCAGGTTTTTCAGGGTTTTCCTGCTGTCTTTAGTTGTCTATATTGTTGTTTTCGGGCTTCTCTTCAAGCTCATCTCCCTTCCCTTTAACCTCTGGGAGAAGAATGTCTCCACAGAGTGGCCGCTTCTTTTTACATCTAACCTTAAGTTTTTGTTCCTGGTTCTGCTTTTTTCAATCGTCAGGATGTTTTTCGACTATGTCAAAGTCAGGCTGGTTGTCGAGGATAGCCGGAAGAGCTTAAGGGCTGTGCTGTTGAATCTTTCTTTTATCGGAAAACGCTTTTTTAAAGCCTGGTCTCTCTACCTTCTTGTGGGCTTGATCACTTTTGTTTTCGGCGTTGTCTATTTAGCAGTCTATCAGCCTCTTCCCAAGGCAGGCTTTATGCTCCTTGTGGCTTTTATCTGGCAGCAGGCTTATCTTTTCTCCAGGATGTGGGCGAAGGTTCTTTTTTTCTCCACGGAATGCCACTTCTTCAATTCTTATAGATAAGCTGCAATCAGCCCCTGAATTTCTTTCTTATTTCATCCAATCTTATCTTGCAATCTGGGACATTCCTCTGGAAAGACTTTTCCAGCTTTTCACAGGGATAATCATAGCAGTGGCCACAGGTCAAAACCTCATTTTCTTTTGCACATTTCCTGATTTCACAGACATGGCAATAGCTGAAGACATTTTCTCCCTCTGATGGGCAGCCTGTGCAATGGATGTCCTCTGGCTTGAGGTCGACTTTGTATTCTTTCGACCATTGCTCGGCGACCAAAGCCCGTTTCTTGTCGTCGTTATTTACTGTTGCCAAGTATGCCCCGCACTCATGGCAGAGCAGGCCGCAATAAGCGACAATTTCTTCCATCATGCCTCCTTGTTTTTTTCTCTTAGATAGGCAAGCCATTCTTTTTCCATCTCTTCCATCGGCTGCTGGTAGATTTTCTCGAAGCTGCTCAGACTGTCCTTTCCGGATAGGAACCATTTTTTCAACCTCTCCTTGCCGTAAGTTTGAATGAGAAAGTTTATGAAAGACGCTGCCTCCAGAGAGTATTCCTTATCGTGCTCCCTGCGGAAAGCGCGGTCTTCCCTGACGAGCCTCTTCAGCGGGATATAGCTGGGAGAAGTGAGAAAACTCTGGATGATTTTTTCCGACTCGGGGAGCAAAGGCCAGTGGCGGTAAAAGCCGTGGTAGTAGATAACATAATCACCCATTCCTTCATGGAGGAATGAGGAGATGGGAGTGTATCCGGCAAAGAAAGCCTTTTTTAATTCGGATTCTCCCTTGAGCGGACTCTTGGCCAATGCGCTCGGGTTAAAACTGCACAAGAAAAGGACAGCATGTCCAACTTCATGGTTGAGAACTGCCAGAGAAAAAGCATTGAAGTAAAAGATGTTGATTTGAGCTGTCAGCCTCCCCCATCCTTTTTCATCCTCAGATTCAAGGATTGTCGCTCCAAAGCTGGTCGTTCCCTGGGAGCGATCGCTTATTTTTTTCCTTACTTCACCATCTCGCCTCTGGTGCAGAAAGACGCCAATCTTTCCCGGGAATGATTTTGTCGTCTCTTTTTCATTTTTTTCAAGCGAGGCTGTATGCAAAACTTTAAGGCTCAGCTCCAGCTCTTCTTCCATGGCCAGGGAAGAAGCGAGCGAGGTCAAAGTTTCTTCAGCACTGCTTTTAATAATTTCTACATCCGTCTCGGCGCGACTTCCGCGATGAGCAAAGAAGACGAAGTGTTCGGAGGTCCATTCAGACCATTCTTCGTTGAGGACATCTTTATCTTTCGAGGCTTCTCCCTCGAAGAAAACGAACATCTTCTCTCCGAATTCGATGATGTTTTTTCCAAACTGCTTTTCGAAAAGAGAGCCGAGTTCTCTGACAGACTGAGCATTATAAAGCGGCTCAATCTCTGTTTGCTTGAAATTAGCCTGCAGGTATTCGAAGAGCAGGGGAGTCAGCTTCCTGAAGTAAAGAGCTTCCTTCGCTTTGAGGCTGTCTTTTTCTTCTATCCTGGTCATCAGCAGCTCCAGAGAATTTTCCTGGGCAAAGATGAGATTTTGGTCAAGAATGAAAAAAGCTACCATGACAGCGGTTATGTACATAACAGATTGTCCAAAATTTATCTTCATTGTTTTTCCTTTCCTCTAATCTTCAGTAATCGTTAAAGCTGGCTACTATATATCAGAAAAGCTAAAAAGAGGCAAAATTCGATTTTTTCACTAAATAACCTGAGCTCTCGGCTTTATTTTTATCATTTAAAATAAGATTTAGATAATTTTGACATTGGATTTTGCCTGTGTTATAAATTTTTAGAATTCAAATTTTTGGATGGGTCAATGACTAAATAATTGAAATAAATAAAAGGAAAAGGATAGAATTTTGCTGTCCAAAGGAGGAGAGATGAGACGAAAACAAAGGCGCCGGCTGTTTCCGGTTGTCGACGGCTCCCTCCAATATAGATTCTTAGCCATGGTTCTCTTCTATGGAATCATAACTGTTGTCTTCATGGCGATTTTTCTCTTGGTGCCAGACCTCGTCGCTGTCTCCAATGAAAAGCTGAGCCTTGAGCTACGGGCCGCTGCAGCCCAGAGAGTCCTTGCCACTCATTACAGGCTCTGGCCGGCTATTATTTCCCTTATCTGCATCATAGGAGTTCATTCGTCTCGAGTTTTTCTGCGGATCATCGGCCCTCTCTACCGCATGCGTCTGGTTATGAAGCAGATCGTCCAGGGCAATCTGAGCATTCGCCTCAGGTTCAGAAAGAGAGACTACCTCCATCGAGAGGCAGTGTTATTCAACGAGATGATGAAAATCTTCGAAGAGAAATGGCAGATCGTCCAGGCCATAGGCCAGGATGGACTCAAATCGTTGTCTTCCTTGGAAGAATCCATGGCTAAGGAAAAGGAGGGCAGAGATTCGATCAATCAAATTCTTCGCTCCTACCGCCAGCATCTTGAAAATCTGATGGAGAAAGCCAAATATTTTCAATTGACTTTCAAAGAAGAGAAGAAGCAAGAAAGTTAGAAAGAAAGAAATGGCCAGGCTGAAGAAATTATTTTCTGGCCTGCATTTTTTTCTTGATTCTGTGAACCCAAAGTGATATAAAACAATGAAGATGTCGATGTTCAAGTGGCTGAGGAGGAGTCGCAGAGCTTTAATGCTCTTTGAGCTTCTGCTGGCGTTCTTCATACTCGGTACTCTTTTTTCTATCGGTATCCCTCTCTATATAAATCAGCTCGAGAAAGCGAGAGTGGTGAAAGCAATCACCGATATCCATGTCTTCCAGGTGAGTATCTTTGAGTATTTAATGAACCAGGAAACTCTTCCTGAAACTTTGGCTGATATAGGAAGAGATAAATATTTAGATCCATGGGGGAGTCCTTATCAGTACTTGAAGATCGAAGGCAAGCCTAGGAAAGAAGTCATGAAAACATGGAGGAAAGACCGATTCATGGTCCCTTTGAACTCAGATTTTGATTTGTACAGCATGGGCAAGGACAGAAAGTCCTCTCCCCCTCTCACCGCCAAACAGAGCCGCGATGATGTTGTTCGTGCCAACAACGGTTCTTACCTCGGACTGGCCTCGAAGTTCTGAGAAAAACTACAAAAAAGTGAAAATCGATACAACATTTCTTCGCAGCAAGGTCGCAATACGAATTTTTGCGCTTTTTATCTCCTGCGCCCTTGCTCCTATCATCGTCCTGACCATACTCTCTTTTTTCCGCGTGACGAGTGAGCTTAGAACGCAGAGCTTTGAAAGGCTTAGAGAGATAAACAAGTCCATGGAAGAAGGTGCTACTCAGCGGCTCTTGGTGCTTGAAACTGAGATGACTGTCGTAGCAACCAACCTGAGGCAGGGCTCGGCCGATTCCATCCTTTCTCAAGATTCTATCGCTCGCCTAAAAGAGCATTTCCAGAGCTTGGTACTCATCACCGATAATGAAGGAACTTTGCCTATTTTTGGCCAGGTCCAGAATATCCCTGAACTGACTCAGAACGAAAAAAAAGATATTTTCTCAAAAGGCAAAAGCTTTTTATCCACTGAATATCATCCCGATTCTCCGCCAAGCATATTTATGGGAATTGGGCTTGATGTCGGAAAACAAGAAATTCTTTTGGCCGAAGTTGACATCCATTATATTATATTAATGGGTCTCGACTATAATCCTTTGCCCCCTGGAATCGGCCTTTGTCTCCTAAACAATGAGGCCAATATGCTCTATTCGACACTCACTTTTCCCCTATCCATTCCTGACCAGATAGCACAGGAGATGAAAAGCGGAAGATCCCAATCAAGTAACTTTGAGTGGAGCCATCAAAAGAGCGATTATCTGTCTAATTACAGGCAAATCTTTCTTCAGTCAAATCATGTTACTAGGAATTCAAATTATTGGATGAGTGTGGTGAGCCAGGCGAAAGCCGAGGTCTTCGAACCTATTATCGATTTTAGACAGATTTTCATTCTCGCCGTTCTTCTCTCTTTATGGGTAGTCCTGCTCCTGAGTTACAACCAAATCCGGAGAACCCTTGTGCCTCTTGAAAGATTGAAAGAAGGAACTCAACGTATTGCCAGAAAAGAGTTTTCGAGCCGGGTGATGGTCAAAAGCCGCGATGAGTTTGGAGAAGTCGCTGAATCATTCAACTCGATGGCCAGCCAACTGGCAAGGCATTTTAACACACTGACCACAGTCGCTGAGATCGACCGGGCCGTCCTCTCAGTATTGGATAGAGAGAAAATCGTGGATACAGTCCTAGACAGGATGAGGGAAGTTTTTCCCTGCAATGCTGTGGGCGTCACTGTCTTTGATTCAACCTCTAAAGATAAAGCTCAGACATATGTCAGAGACAGCGAGCTTGGGCAGGAAAGGCTGATGGACACAGTCGAACTTAAAGCCCAGGATGTTGAAAGTCTATACAATAATCCGAAGACTCTGGCCTTGGAGGCTAGCGATGTCTGGCCAAGCTATCTCCTGCCTCTGGCAAGGCGCGGAAACAAATCTTTCCTCATCCTTCCCATCTTCATCAAGAAAGAGCTGTCAGGAATTGTTGCCCTCGGCTATCTTCAGCCTCCTTCGCTCACTCAAGATGACCTGGAGCAAGCCCGGCAACTCGCTGACCAGGTGGCTGTGGCCTTTTCCAACGTCAGATTGATCGAAGACCTGGACCGACTCAACTGGGGAACGCTCAGGGCGCTGGCCCGAGCCATCGACGCCAAATCTCCCTGGACCGCCGGCCACTCCGAGCGCATGACAAAGCTGGCTTTGCAGATCGGAGAAAAGATAGGTTTATCCCAGGAAGAGATAGATGACCTCCATCGAGGCGGCCTGCTCCATGATATCGGGAAAATAGGCGTCCCGCCCGAGATTCTCGACAAGGCTGGAAAGCTGACAGATGAGGAGAGACAGACGATGAATAGACATGCGGCTGCCGGAGCCCGCATCCTGGAGCCGATCGCTGCTTATGCTAAAGTCATACCTTTAGTTTTGCAGCATCACGAGCGGTTTAATGGTCAAGGCTATCCTGATGGCCTAGCTGGAGAAGTGATAAGTCTCGGAGCCCGCATCTTTGGCGTGGCTGACACCTTCGAAGCTTTGACATCAGAACGTCCATACCGCAAAGCGTTGCAGCACAAGATCGCCGCTCAATACATTAAAGATAGGGCAGGAACCGATTTTGACCCGAAGGTCGTTCAGGCCTTTATAGAAGTCATGGCAGATGAAGGAATAAAGCTGTGATTTTGAAGGCTAGTTTATGTGATAAGGAAGCATTTGTTTTTTATCAAAAGAAAAAAATACTATCATCCAAACGAAGCTTTGAAGAAGGGAAGGAGGGATAGAATGAGATTAAAAATCTTAGTTGCTGCCATGTCCGTTCTTATAATTATTTTCTCCGGATATTCATGCAAAAAGAAGACTGTGGTTCCTGGGGAGCTGCTAGGAGTGTGGAAGACCACAGACCCTAAATATGAAGGCTGTTATTTTGAAATAAAAGAGGACCAAGTTGTCATTAAGACTATAGAGGGGACGGTGAATGTCAACGCCATTACCGGTGTAAAAAAGGATAAAAAATTGAGCAGCGAGGAACGCATTTATTACATCATTTCCTACCTGACTCCTGATAAAGTGGAAGACGCGCTGAATATTTATTATTATCCGAAAGAGGAAGGGGGCACGCTCAGGTTTACAAGCCAGGAAAAAATCGCCTGGACAAGGTAAGGCCTATCCGCAATAGCCTTGTTCCCGTTCCCCATTTTCCTGCAATTAGAAAACAAGAGTAAATACTGTCTGGACATTGGGCACAGAGCGGACGCTGATTGTCGCCCGGTGCAAACGCATGATCTGGCGGGATAAGCTGAGCCCGATTCCTGTGCCTCCTTCCTTTGTCGAAAAGAATGGGACAAATATCTTCTCCAGGTTCTCCTCAGGAATTCCAGGCCCGTTATCTGCGACCTGAATGATGATTCTTCCCCTGTCGTCCAGATAGGAATTGAGCTCGATTTTTGCCCCTTCTTGGCCGTTGAGGGCCTGAAGGGCGTTCAAAAGAAGGTTGATAAGAACCTGTTCGATGAGCTCAGGGTCAGCGGTTAACTCAAGAGAATGCGGCTCGACCTGAACCATGAGGCTTGCTCCTGCTTGGACGATGTTGGCCTGCATCAGCTTTTCCACTCTCTTGAAAAGGTCCTGGACAGGAAAGATTTGGAAGTTGGGCTTGGGAATCATGGTCAGGTTTCTGTAGGCATCGACGAAATGGAGAAGCCCTTGGCTCCTCTTGTGGATGGTCTGAAGAGCCTGCTGGATGTCGCTCAAGGCTTCATCATCGGATTTTTTCTTGGCTTTTTCTTTTCTGTAGGCTTCTGTTATCAATTCATTGATGGTCGAGGTCAGGGAGGCTATGGGAGTAATCGAGTTCATGATCTCATGGGTCAAGACTCGAATGATCTTTTGCCATGCTTCCATCTCTTTCTCTTCCAGTTCGCTGTGAATATTCTGAAGGGAGACAAGAGTAAATTTTTCACCTCTGAGCTTGAATTCAGTGGCGTA
>CAZJXZ010000092.1:0-9926 GCA_964549955.1 uncultured Eubacteriales bacterium | reverse complement strand
GATAACTGGGGAAACTGGCAGATTGAGGATGCCACAATCTACCACGGTGTCTGGCTTCATGCCCTCTGCAGCTATGCAGATGCCATGGGAAAGATGGAAGAGCTCTTCAAAACTCCTGAGATGTATTACTATGCCCATTACTTTCTCAACCTGATTTGCCCGGCAGGGATGGTTCCTGACTTTGGAGATGCTGACTGGCTATCGAACTGGCACCGGTATCTTGCTTTTTTTGAAGCTGCAGCCAGCCAGTACAAAGACCCTCATCTGAAATGGGCGGCGACAGCCATCGCCAGAAAATTCATTGACTTTAATAATCCAACCAACGTCGGGCTGGGCAGCTACTTTCTCGACTGCTACCTCTGGGGAAGCGACAGCATTCCAGCTTTTCAGCCAAAAAGCTTATCCCAGGAAGTCATGGAAGATGTCCAGGGAAAAAAGATTGTCTTCCGCAACGGCTGGGATAAGAGCTCGACCTATCTCCTTCTCAATTACAGGGATGAGGGAGATGGCGGCTTGAACTTTCGCGATTATTTAAGGGATACGATTCCGGTGGAAGAGGAGAAGATGACCCATGGTCATGCGGATGAAAACAGTCTTGTGTTGCTGATGAGCGGCGGCTCTGTTCTTCTTCATGATGGAGGCTATCGGGATTATATGCCCAGCGGCCCATTCGGCTCTTACAGGCAGGACTACTTCCATAACCGCCTCTGTGTCAGGCCCGAGAAAATCTGGATGGGGCAGAAACAAGGCGAGTATCGCTACAGCATCCGCGATGCCGTTCCCGGACAGAGCATCCTTGACTTCCTCCATAATGCCGGCTCTTACCGCATCATCCGCACTAAAAAAGTCGATTTCCTGGCACTCCCTGAGTTCGACTACAGCCGCACACGGCTTATCGACGACAACCTGGGCTATGACTGGGACCGAATTGTCGCCTATGTCAAGAATCCTGAGCTATTCGTTGTCTTCGACATCTTCAAATCAAGGAAGGAAGAGTTTTTCACTCTGGCCAACCTCTGGCACACCAGAAAGATTTTAGGGCAGGGAGAGCACTGGTATGACACAATCTACGATAAAATCAGGGATGAAGGATTGCCTGCTGACAAGCATCTCCTCATCTTCTTCCCCTTGACCCATTATCGGCTGGAAGGCGTTGAGCCTGAGAAACGCCATTATCAGGATGAGCTTGCCATCCACCAGACCACAGCCCAGCACTTTGAACTAGGAGAGACAGTCGGGTTTATCACTGTCCTTATCCCCCATTCTGCCTCTGAATCGGCCAAGACATGGGCAGAGCGGGTCAGCCTGCTGCCTATCCAGCCGCAGAAAGCCGGATTGGGAGTCAGGATAAAGGCCGATGACCAGGAGCTGGTCATTGCTGTTAAGAACGACCTGAGGATGGATATCAGCCGTGATTGGCGTCGTCCAAAATACACCTACGAATCAGGAAAAATAATAATCGGAGAGATCGAGACAAACGGCGATTTTGTCTTTGCCTCTCTGCGCGGAGCAAAGCTCAATTATACAATCGTCAACCTGACGAAAGCTCTCTATAAGGACAAGATTCTTATCGAAGCCAAGCCATCGCTCTTTGGCTTGGCTTTCGACGCCAGCCCGGACCAGGCAGGAATCGGAAAGCTCCGCTATTGGCGGGACGAGGTGGCGCTGGAAAAAAAGTAAAATATTCTTTAAAGCCTTATTATGATTCCTACTCTGAAAACAATCCCGGAAAAATCGGCTTTGAATTCCCTGACATTCCTGATACCCGTGCCGGTTGGCTGGTCTTCCTGAAGACCAATCTGGGAATACCATCCTCCTGTCTCCGGACTCTGCCCTTCATAATACCAAAGCTTTCCCGAAGTCTCGTCTGTTAATCCGTCCGAATCTATGTAGGACTCATCTCCTTCCCAGCTTGTCAATTTGCAGTATCTGGCTTTTCCTTCTATAAAAAGAGAAACTTTGGGAACAAGCTTAAATTCCAGACCGCCTCCGACATGGAAACCAAAGCCCTGGTCTTTGATCTTGGCATCCGTCTTCGTCCATGCAGCGGGAGGTGTTAAAGGTACTATATCGGTCCTTGTTACCGCTTCAATTCTGCCAATATAATAACCAAGCCCTGCGTAAGCATACGGCTTCAAAGAAACCATACGTGGAGCAAAATAATAAGCGCTCAAGCTGATTGGAATCGCCGTGACGTCAGGGCTGATGGACATAGACAGGCTGCCCTGCAGCGGGATGGTGAGCCCCATTGTACTCTCGTTGCTTCTCATGATATAGCCAACTCCTACGCCTAGGCCAAAGCCTGCAGACAAATTCAATATAACCTCTGCTTCAAACTCGAACCCAAGATTGAGCTTTTTGAATTCGCCTGTTGGCGTTCCTGCATAAAGATCCCCCATGTCGTTGAGGAATTGGAACATGCTATTCCCCATGGTGTTGTAATCGCCGGTGGTCATTGTGCCGTAGCCGCCTGTTGCTTTAAGAGTGAATCCTTTTGTCTGGCTCATAGCATGCAGAGTGAAAAGGGCGAACAAGAATATCACGAGAAATGCGAATCTCTTTTTCATCCTTGTCACCTCCTATTTGAGTTTTTTCATGCGAAATTTCCGCTTCTCTTTTTTGCTTTTTCTTCTAACGTTATATAAATAAATACTTAGCACACGAAGAGTTGGAAGTCAAATTAATCCTTTGCGCGGATTAGGGCATACAATACACAGTTCATGAGAATCTTGTCTAAAGCAGCTTTTAATTCCTTAAACACTGACAATGCAATCAGACTAATTTTTGAAAAATGGATGATCGAGCAAAGCTTGCTTTTTCTGATGGCCGGCTCGCTTCTTAAACTCCAGTTCTTCAAGGAAAACAAAAGGCGCCGCGACCAGAGTTGGAATGTTCCCCTTTATTTCGCTTCAGAAGGCACGGCTTCAAGGTCCATTCGACCTTTGCCGCGGATGACAGTCAGAGTCAAGGGCTGTCCGACAGGCCATTCTGAGAGAATACGGAACATCTCATCCACGCTTGCCACTTCTTGCTTGTTGAGCTTAATAATTATATCGCTGACACGAACTCCGGCTCGCCGAGCCGGACCCTCAGGGTCGACAGAAGCGACTTCAACGCCGTAGTCTTTACCAAGCTTGAAGAAGCGCACAATACGCCTGTCGAGGAGACGCCTGTAGCCAACAATTCCAAGGTAACTCCTTCTTACACGTCCCTTTGTTAGAAGCTCGGAAACAACCCACTTGGCTGTGTTGGAAGGGATGGCAAACCCTATGCCCTGGGCCATGACGATGATGGCCGTGTTTATTCCTACCACCCGCCCTCTGGAATCGAGAAGAGGCCCTCCTGAATTTCCCGGATTTAAGGGCGCAGTGTGTTGAATGATATTCTCAATCAAGCGCCCCTCCTGGCTGCGCAGCGTGCGGCCAAGAGCGCTGATCACTCCAGTGGAGACCGTGGATTGAAAGCCGAAGGGATTTCCCATGGCGATGACCAGCTGGCCGACATGAATCTCAGAGGAATCTCCCATGGTGGCATAAGGAAGACCTGAGGCATCGACGCGGACGACAGCCATGTCGGTTGATAGGTCATTCCCGACCAGTGTCGCTGAGAGACGTTTCCCGTCGAGGAAGGATGCCTCGATTATCTTCGCACCGCTTATCACATGGTTATTGGTGAGGAGATAACCGTCGGGAGTGATGACAAAGCCAGAGGCTGCGCCTGCTGGGTCGAATCCGGATTTGCGGGATTCTTTGCCGAGCGAGATGCTGACTATAGCCGGCCCGACAGCATCAACAACCGCCACAACGGCCCGTGAATAGGCGTCAAGAAGCTCTGTATCAGAGACATTCTTTTGATTGACCTCACAGGGCTGAGACAAAACGCCTTGTTTCTCTGCTGAGTCTTCTCCGCTGATCCAGCCTAATGGACTTTTATCAGATTTTTTCATGGCAATTATTTCTATCCGGCTTCCCTTCTGCTAAGTCTTCTATTATTTAGTTTTCGCTTCTACCCTTCCGCCGAGATGTTTCCCTAAAAATTCTTCCATGGCCCGGTAGAGATCGAAGCGATTCTCCTCGTTCAGGAAGCCGTGGCCTTCATTGCTCTTGACCATGTAGACAACTTCAATACCCCGCTTTTTCAGCGCATCGACAATCTGGTCTGATTCCTGCTTGTTGACTCGCGGGTCGTTGGCGCCCTGGACGACGAGCAGGGGTGCTTTAATCCTGTCAGCATGGAAGATCGGAGAAATCTTTTGATAGAGCTCCTTTTCCTTTTCCGGATGGCCGATCATCTCGTAGACCATCGCCCTCATCGGCTCCCAGTAAGGAGGGATGGAATTTATAAAGGTGAAAAGGTTAGAGATGCCGACATAATCCACGCCGCAGGCGTATAAATCAGGAGTAAAAGTCACTCCTGCCAGAGTGGCATAGCCGCCGAATGAGCCGCCATAAATGCCGACTTTTTTCGGGTTGGCGATTCCCTGCTCGATCAGCCATTTGACTCCGTCGCTGATATCATCCTGAATGGCCAGGCCCCACTGCTTGAAACCGGCCTCCCAGAATTTGCGGCCGTAGCCTGTCGATGTCCGGAAGTTCATCTGCAGCACAGCATAGCCCCGATTTGCCAGGAATTGGACCTCAGGATTAAAGCCCCAGACGTCTCTTGCCCACGGCCCGCCATGAGGGTTAACGACAAATGACAGTTTTTCTGGCTTCAAGCCTTTGGGCAAGGTTAAATAGCCATGGATGGTCAGCCCGTCGCGGGAGGTGTAGCTGATGGGCTTCATCTCAGCCAGCTCCTCCTCGTTCAGCCAGGGGCTGACATCGGCCAGCCTCAGGAACTCATTGGTCGTGCGGTTCAGATAATAATAAGCGCCCAAGGAGCGGTCGCTGTATGTCCTGACCAGGGCTTTGGTCTCGTCTCTGCTCATGCTGGCCACAACGACCTCGTAGCCTGGCAATCGCTTCTCCAAATCTTCCTGTAAAAGTTGTCTCTCCTCATCGAAGAATTGATAATGCCTTTTATCAGTGATATAGGCAGCTCCTGTGATTTTCTTTCTTTTGTCCGATTTCAAAAGCACAGCAACGTCGACTTCAGGGTTTTCATAGATTAGTTTTGCGAATTCCTTCTTCTTGACTTCGTATTCATAATAAGCTGTTTTGTCCCTGCCTATGTTGGACTCGACATAAAGATTCTTGTTGTCGAAGGTGAAGAAAGCCGGCTGAAATGTCTCCTTGAAATTGGTTGTGATCAGCGTCTGGAAATTATCCTTTTCGCTGTCGCGGTAAAGGACGCTGGTGTTGACTCCATCTGTAGTCAAGGCCACCCTCAAATTCCCGCCATGGTCTGTCATCCAGCCGACAATAATCCCAGGGTTCTGAGCGATCATCTTCATCTCGCCGCTGTAGATATTGATGCGGTAGGCATCGAACAGACGCGCGTCTCGCTTGTTCATCTGGATGATCATCTCTTCGTCGTTATCCTTGAGGTCGTCGACAATCCCCACTCTCACTTTCTCAAAAGGCGTCAACTCTTTAAAATCGCTGCCATCAATGTTTACAGCATAGAGCCTGAAATTTTCATCTCCGGCTTTGTCCTGAACATAGGCGATGCGCTTGTTATTGGCCCAAATATAGGAGGTGATATCTCTTTCCGTGGCGTTCGTGATCCTGGTCTCTGCCGCCTCGCCAATCTTTTGCACATGGATGTTCAGGCGGCTCTGCCAGGGCTTGAGGAAAGCGAGGTGCTCTCCATCGGAAGAGAGCTGAAAAGCTGCTTTCTCAGGATTCCTGAAAAAATCTTTCATCGGGATGAGCCTCGTCGCCTTCTCTTTAGGAGCGCAGCCTAAGATAAAAATGGACAGAGCTAAAAGCAATACAATGAATCGTCGATACATAACTCCCTCCTTTGTGATCATTGATATGATCCTTTAATCAATCTGGATTATTCACGACTCAGGAGAGATTGTGGAAATCGAAGGACATGACCGATTTTTTGAAATCAGGAGCGTGACCCCGATTTCCAGACCGTCTAACATCGTTTCTCTTGAATTCATGAACAATTCTGCTCAATTAATTATACGAAAAATCGAAAGAAAGTTCTTAAATTTTTTTTAAGTAGCCTATTCTCTTTTTTTATGCTATAAATTTTCTTCCAGAAAATGAAGATATCTGCGCGGGCTCCAATTTAAGGAAAAAATTTCAAGTCGTTAATGAAAGAGAAATTCGACTTCGATATCAATAAGGCAAAGGAGGAATCTATGGCTAAGAACAGGATTTTCATTTCGCTTCTACTGCTACTTGCCTTTTTAACCATTCCGCTTCTCAGCCAGAGGAGAATCACAAGCCCCAGGGAACAGTTCGGGTTTAACCTCGGCGACGACTATCAACTGGCCAACTACACTCAACTCGAGGCGTACTGGAAGAAACTGGCACTGGAATCCAGGCGCCTCTCTCTTGCTGGAATCGGGATAACCGCTGAAGGAAGGCCGATGTATATGGCCATCGTCACTTCGCCTGAGAACCAGCAAAGGCTCAACCGCTACAAAGAAATAGCGCACCGCCTGGCGCTGGCAGAAGGGCTGACAGACGAAGAAGCGCGGGCTTTGGCGGCTGAAGGAAAGGCGGTGGTTTGGATTGATGGAGGTTTGCACGCCAGCGAGATTTTGGGCTCCCAGCAGCTGATGGAGCTTGTCTATCAGATGGTGAGCCGAAACGATCCTGAGACTCAGCGCATTCTGAATGATGTGATTCTGCTTGCTGTCTGTCCCAATCCTGACGGGCTGGAACTTGTAGCCAACTGGTATATGCGGGAGAAAGACCCGACAAAGCGGTCGATGAGCGGACTTCCTCGCTTGTACCAAAAATACATTGGGCATGATAATAATCGGGATTTCTACATGGTTAGCCAGCCTGAAACGGAAGCTGTCTGCCGGGTGCTTTATGATGAGTGGTTTCCGCAGATCGTCTATAACCATCATCAGACCGGCCCTGCAGGCAACGTCCTTTTCGCCCCTCCCTTCCGCGACCCATTCAATTACTGCTTCGACCCTCTTGTCCCGGCAGGAATAGAGCTTGTGGGAGCTGCCATGCACAACCGCTTTGTGGCCGAAGGAAAGCCTGGGGCAACCATGCGCTCCGGCGCAGGTTATTCGACCTGGTGGAATGGAGGGCTTCGAACCACAACCTACTTTCACAACATGATCGGAATATTGACAGAAACCATCGGAAGCCCGACACCAATCGAGATTCCCTTCGTTCCTCAAAAACAGCTGCCCAGGTTCGACCAACCCTATCCGATAGAGCCCCAGAAATGGCACTTCCGCCAATCAATTGAATATATGATTACAGCCGACCGCGCCATTCTTGATTTAGCCTCAAGATACCGGGAAGAATTCCTGTTCAACATCTACCGCATGGGGAAAAATTCAATCAGGAGGGGAATCCAGGACAGCTGGACCATTCATCCCAATCGGATTGCTGCTGTGGAAGAGGCTATAGCCAAAGATAAAGTGCAGTCGGCATTCGGAAGGGGTTACCCTCTGAAATACTTTGAAATTCTCCGTGACCCAGCAGAGCGGGACCCCAGAGGCTACATCATTCCCTCCAACCAGCCAGACTTCTTGACTGCCACAAAGTTTGTGAATGCCTTGATCAAGAATGGGATTGCCGTCCAGCGGGCGACAAGCCCCTTTGAAGTCGGAGGAAAGTCCTATGCTGAAGGCTCCTATATCATCAAGTGCGCTCAAGCTTTTCGGCCGCACATCCTTTCCATGTTTGAACCCCAGGACCATCCTGACGACATCCCTTATCCGGGTGCGGCACCGGTTCCCCCTTATGATATAACAGGCTGGACGCTGGCCTATCAGATGGGCGTTGAGTTTGAGCGGATTTTCGATGCCTTTGAGGGCCCTTTCGAAAAAATTGAAGGCCTTGTCATGCCTGCCCAAGGAGAAATCACCCAGAGAAACGGAGCTTCAGGTTTTCTCTTGAGCCATCAGCTCAACGATGCATTCATCGCCACCAACCGCCTGCTGCGCAATAAAGAAGAAGTTTACTGGCTGAAAGAGGCCTTCCAAGCTAACGGCAAGACATATCCTGCTGGCACGATTTATATCAAGGCAAGCCAAAACCTTGAATCAAAGCTGGAGAAGCTGGCAAAGGACTTCGGCCTGAATTTTGAAGGCACAAACTCAAGGCCGAATGTCGAGGCTTTTCGTTTGAAGGCTCCGCGCATTGGATTATGGGACCGCTACGGAGGCTCGACAACATCAGGATGGACGCGATGGCTCTTCGAACAGTTCGATTTTAAGTTCGAAGTCATCTACGCCCCTTCTCTGGATGAAGGGAATCTTTCAAGCCGATACGACGTCCTCATCTTCCCCAGCGGAGCCATCCCCCCGCTTCGGGCTGAAGGCGAGTCCCGGTTCCGCGCCTTCTTTGAAACTGAACAAGATCTAAAGGACATCCCTGCGGAATATCGCCATCAAGTGGGTAGAATTACGACCGAGAAGACAATACCCCAGCTTCTCAAGTTCTTGGACGAAGGCGGCACGATACTGGTCGTCGGAAGTTCGACCAGCCTGGCAGAACATACTGGGCTTGCCTTAGCCAATCACCTTGTTGAACAGCTTCAGGATGGAACAAAAAAACCATTGTCGCGGGAAAAGTTCTTTGTTCCTGGCTCTATTCTTCAGGTTCGTGTCGATAACGCCAATCCTCTGGCCTATGGGATGGCGGATAAGGTTGATGTTCTTTTCAACAACAACCCTGTTTTTCAGCTCAAGCCTGAGTCTGCGCTGAAGGACATTCACCCAATCGCCTGGTTTGAGAGCAAAAAGCCGCTGCGCAGCGGTTGGGCCTGGGGCCAGCACTATCTGGAAGGCGGCGTGGCTGTCCTTGAAGCCAAGGTCGGAAAGGGCAAGCTTTTCTTGTTCGGTCCTGAGATCACCTTCAGAGGCCAGCCCCATGGAAACTTCAAATTCCTCTTCAACGGAATTTACTGCGGCAGCGCGGCTTCAGTAAAACTCGAATAGCCAGTCTTAATTGCAGCTTTCTTATTCGAATATTTTCTCCAGGCTCTGGTATCTGCTGTGGACTTTGTTGACAGCGTCTTTGATATCAGACTCAGTGCCTGAATCACACTTCTCCTTCAATTCTTTTGAAGCTCTGTAAAGCTCTTCAGCAGCAAGTCCAAACTGTTCTGCCTTTGCCTCCAGCCCTTTAGGCAGCTTCGCCTTTGTTACCCCCTCTGCCTTCAACAGCAAATCTCCGCTTGCAGACTTTATCTTCTGGTAGTTATTGTCCGCAAGGTATTTGTGATAAATGACATAAAAAACTTTATGGAACTGGTCGACTTCTTGAATGACAGGCCTGATGAGCCGGACAAGCATCTCATATCTTGAATGCAAGGCCTCGGCCGCCTTCAGAAGGCCCTCATCGTCATTTGCTTCAGCCGCGCGGTTGTAATCATCAACAACTCTTTTCAAGCCGGCAACGCCTTCCTTCCATCTCGCTTCCTTGTCTCTCAAGATTCCTGGCAACTGAGCAGCATAGATTCCCTCAGCAAGGCTGTTGATCTCTTTGACGTAGCTGCGCAAAGCCTCATAATCTTTTTTTGGAAAGCTGTCATGCCAGATGGGATAGATGACCTTGTGAAATGCAATCAACTCTGGAACATTGCTTTCCGTCTCCTTGGACTGAGGGTTTTCTTGGGCGAGCAAAGCCAAGCCTGCGGCTAAGAATAAGATTAAGAAAAATCTAAATAATTTTTTCATCATTTTATCCTCCTCATAAATTTTAAGCACATAAAAATATTGAACTCAACCAGTAAAGTCAATAGTTATTCACAGGAAGTATCCGCAAATCTGTGTTATGAAGAGGATCAGGCTGGGTGTCGAGAAGACCGTATGGAAGGCTGAGCGGGCA
>CAZJXZ010000091.1:0-9949 GCA_964549955.1 uncultured Eubacteriales bacterium | reverse complement strand
GGGCGATGTCAGCCATGATATCAGGATTGATGCGGTAGATTGTGTCGCCTGGCTGATGATAAGCAAGATGGGGTCCGTTGGAGAAGAAGCCGACACAGGTCGCTCCCTTTAAGAAGAATGGGGCAAAGTCAGAGCTTCTCACCCCAACCCCTCTGATGACGCTCATCCGCCTCAAGGTTTTGACCTGCTTATCAGCTTCCTCGATCGCTTTCTTCAATTCGGCAAGGTCTGGGCCGCAGGCGCAGGAGCTTCCATCGCCTTCGCCGACCATGTCGAAATTGAACATCGTATCAACCTTCTCGAACTGGGAAGGAAGATGGCTGGCAAAATATTCAGAACCCTGGAGCCCCATCTCTTCTCCGCCAAAAAGAACAAAAACAATCGACCTTTTAGGCTTTTTCTCAAGCTTTGAAAAAGCTTTGGCTATTTCCATGACCACCGCGCTTCCGCTGGCGTTGTCATCAGCGCCTGGAAAAAGCATTCCGAGATGCGAGCCGCAGTGGTCGAAATGCCCGCCGACAACCAGGCATTCCTTCGTGAGCTTTGGGTCAGAGCCTTGGACATAACCCAAAACATTGTATCCAACGCCATCAGGAAAATGTTTTGATTCCACCCGGCAGCTAATTTTTGACCCCAGAGGGAAGGAAAGCGGCTTTTTATAAGTCTGGAGGTCTTTTCTCAGGTCCGCGGAATTCAGCCCTTTTTCCTTCAGAATGTTGTCGGCGATTTTTTCTGTGACCATCGCCGGAAGAAAGTCTTTTATCCAGTCTCCGTTGGGGTTGGCAGCAGCCTCGGACATGATGTAGATGATTCCCAACGCCCCCTTCTCTTTTGCCGTATTCATCCGGAAGCGGTGGTGGTCGTATTTCTCGTAGCGTCTATCTGCACCGTCAGGAGTGCCTCGGAAACAGAGGACGAATTTTCCTTGGACATCGAGTCCGGCATAATCATCATAGCCAAGCTCTGGAGCACAGATTCCCCATCCGGCGAAAACCAAATCTGCTTTTTGCTCGCCGCTGTCGCTGAAGAGAAGAGGCATGAAATCTTTTGCCAACTCGAGCTTGACTTCTTTCCAAGTCGGCTCTTCTTGGGCGCTCTCCTTGCTTTCCCTGAGGGATAAGGTCATCTCTGCTCTGTCGACGACAGTGTAGGGCGATGGATAGGATTGGAGATAGCCTTCCTTCAGGCTCAGAGGTTTCAAACCCCATTCCTTGAATTTTCTAGCCGCCCATTTGGCAGCAGCCGTGTAGCCGGGGTGGCCTGTCAGGCGGCCGGCGAATTCAGGCCTGCATAAAGTTTTGACATTGTCGTAAGCATCCATGGGCTGAATGGAATTGAACGCCCGGTCAAGGTCTTTATCCAGCTTCTCGCCGTTGAGCAAGAGGGCGAAGGCAAAAAGAATCAAAGGAATGGCCAGGAACAAGACAGCTCTATGACCTTTCATCCATGGTCTGCTGCTTTGTTTGAACTTTCCCGTTTTTAGCTGTGACCGAAAAAGCCTGAATTGATTTTTTTTCATTGACGTCTCCTTATCTAAATGGATTATTCATGAATTCAAAAGGTAGGAACGAGGCTATTTCCCAAAACATTATCCGCTCACCGAACTGAAATTCTAATCTTGGCGAAAAAGGGACTGTCAGTTCTTTACGCGGGCAGTGAAAGAGGAGGTTTCTAATCATTGAAAAAAGGAGCCTGTCCCCATTAATTTAATGTATGGCTTCATTTATTTTTTTGACTTCAGCCTTTCTTCCAGCCTGACTCGATAGTCTTTCTCCTCGGCTTCAAAGATTCGCTCCAGCATTCCTTTGAGATAAGCCCTGTTTTTTGAATTCTCAGGAATTTCTTTTATTCCCCAGCCGAGGGCCTTGTTATTTTCCATGACGATTTTGGGCCAGACCTGATGGCGTAACAAATCTATGCTTTGAGGGTAGAAGCGCAGGCAGCCGTTGATAACTCCGGCATAATAGTCAGCTAGTTGACTTCCAAAGCTTTGAGGGAAGAATTCAAAGTTGAGGCTGTCTTTGACATGAGGGTATTTACGAGGGAATTCTTCTTCAAAGATTTCAGCGAAGGCCTCCTTCAGGTTTTTTTCCGCAGTGGGGTCTTCGCGGTTGCTAAAGAAAACGCAATGGCTTTCCGGAATTTTTTTCATCTCTTTTTCGGTCAGGTCTAAGATGTGACTCATATGGAGCGCGATGAGCTTCTTTATCTCCAGAGGCTTTGTTCTCTGCCTTTGGTTGAAGGTCACAGTGAGGAAGACGCGGCAGCTTGAGCAGCCTTTTAGAAGCTCAAGAGCCTGCCTGATGAATTCAACCAGGGTATCCAGAGGATGAAGGCGAAGATGAAAATAGGGCTTTTTCCTCGGGATTCTCTCTTTTTTTTGAAAGTGCCTGTAGAGAGACCAGATGTAAGACCATTTGACCTCTTGTTCGTAGCCGAGGTTCAACAGTCTCTTTTTCAGCAGAAAGAATTCTTCCTTGAGCCTTAACCAGTCCTGAGCTTCGAGCAGGACCGTTGAACGACAGTAATAGGGATTTTTCAGGATGAATTTATCGCTTCTCTCTCTTTTATATTTTCCTGACTCGTCGGAGAAAGCAAAGAAGACCGGCATTCGATTTTCCTCAGACTCTCTTTTTCCTTTTTCTTTCGATTTCTTTTCTTACGGCTTTATGAAGGACGAGAAAGTAATAGCCAGTGATTAAAATGATGATGACCATAAATCTGAAAATGTTTCCCTTGAGGAGAGAATAAAAAGCATAAGCGATGATGCCCAGGATAAGGAAAAGATGAAAAAAGGCAAATATCAAGTCAGCCATTGCTGGCTATTCTATATGCGGCTGATGGAGATGATGGTTATTGTCTCCCGGGGCACATCGGCGTGTATGCCTTTTGTCATGGTCTGGACAGAGGCGATGGCATCAACAACATCCATCCCTGAGATGACTTTTCCGAAGACTGCGTAGCCGAAGCCTTTAAGAGTGTTGTCTTTGTGGTCTAATCCTTGATTATCGACGTGGTTGATGAAGAACTGGCAGGTGGCGCTGTCGATTTCATTAGTGCGGGCCATGGCAATCGTTCCTCTCAGGTTTTTCAGGCCGTTCGCCGCCTCGTTTTTGATCGGCGGCTTTGCGGCTTTCTCCAGGAATTTAGGGGTGTACCCTCCGCCCTGAATCATAAAGTCCCCAATCACCCGGTGAAAGATAGTCCCATCATAGAATTTTTCATCCACATAGGAAAGGAAGTTTTTAACAGTGATCGGGGCTTTGTCAGCGAAGAGCTCGAGCGTGATGTCTCCTTTGCTCGTTTTCATCAAGACCTTGGGATTGGCCTGCACGGCAAGGCTAATGACTGGGAAAGCGATGAGCATGGCCAGGATTAAGATTGCCAGGAAAGAAATTTTTGTCATGATTGCCTCCTTGAAAAGTGAAAAGGGCATAGTCCCCTTTCTTCTTTTTTAGAAAAACCAAGATATCAAAAGCAGAAGGCCAAATCAATGGAGAAGTTCTTGTTTTCGAAAGTGCTTCAGGCCAAAACTCTTGGCAGGAGAGGGTTCAGGCCTATCAGCATTCTATAATTTGAAACTCCTGCCCAGGAGGCGACGTCGTCGGCTGTTATTCTCTCCTTCCCCTGAGTGCCGACAAAGACAACTTCGTCTTTGACGCTGACCTGAGAATCTTCTCCAAGAATGGCGATGCAGTGGTTGGCAGTCACTGCAGCCACAAGCGGGAATTTTTTTCCTCTGATTAGAACAAAAGCCTTGTCAACAACATTATGGGGATAGCCGTCTGAATAGCCCAGAGGGATGACAGCAATCTTCTCCTTTTTCTCAGCCCTATACTTTCGATGATATGAAATGGAGTCTCCAGGAAGAAGGGTTTTAACCGCAGCCACGCGGGCCTTCAATTGAAGAACAGGCTTCAGGCCGAGCCTGTCTTCTTTGAGCGTTTTCTCCGAAGGATAGTAGCCGTAAAGTGTTATGCCAGGCCTGACCATGTCCAGGTGAGAAGAAGGAAGGTCGAGGATTCCATCGCTCGACGCCGCATGTCTCAAGCCGCAGGATATACCTCTTTTTTCCGCTTCCTGGCAGAGGCTGAGAAAGCGGCTGATTTGCTCCTTATCATAATTGTCATCCTCGGTTAAGGTTGTCGAAATCCCTTCCACTGAAATGCCCTTTAGCGAGGAGACGAGTTCGATGTAAGGCAAAGCATCCCGATAAGAAATTCCCATCCTTCCCATGCCTGTGTCGATATTGATTTGGACTTTAGCCTTTTTCTCGAGCTTGAGCGCTGCGGCATTGAGCTCTTTGACCTCTTCGGTGAACACCGACTGAGAGATGTTGTTACGGATGATTTTCTCAGAGTATTCGGCGCTGAAAGGACCGAAGTTGAGGATAGGAGATGAGAGGCCATTCCCCCTGAGCAGAATCGCCTCCTCGATTTTTCCGACCATCAGATAATCAATCCCGATTTTTTCCAGATGCTTTCCTATCTCGGCCAACCCATGGCCATAGGCATTGGCTTTGACCACAGCCATGACCGGCACCTTAGCTATCTTCCTTATCTGAGCGAGATTCCAGGTCATATTCTCCAGGTTCAATTCAATCCAGGGCTCGCCGCCTGGCTGGACAATATTTTTTGGCTGCGATTTCAGAGGCTCAAGTTTGTATTTCATGTTATGAACGAGAAGAGAGGCCGAGCTTGCTCCTGAAAAAAGCAAAAAATTCCTTCTTGTCATTCTCGACATTTTTTACTCCTTGAGAAGGATAGCCACCCAGAAGGCTCCGTAAGGGTACTCTTGATTCTTTTCGAAGAATATTCCTATTCCCACACGGTGAAAATTTCTCAGCTCATTCTCAATCTTTTCGCTTGTTCCCTTGGGCAGAATATTCGGGTCCTGGGTGACATAATAGAGGACACCCATCCCAGGCTCAAGCTTCGCTGCCAAATTCTCTCTTTTAGTATAAATTTCTGAGGCTATCTTCTCTGCCTGGGTTGTCAGTTTATCATCCAGTTTAAAGAGAAGAAGCCCACCTTTTGTTCTAACGATATTTATCCTGCTGAAGACAGTCTCCCTCAGTTTTTCCTTGCTCCATTTTTTATACTTGTTTTCAGGAAAGAGAAGGAGAGTGACGAAGTAAGAGCCTCCACGATTTTTTTCATTCCTGAGAAAACAAATCCCCAGCCCCGCGCTCTCATAAATTTCATCCATAGCTCTTTCTTTATAGTGAGGATAAATATTCTTTAAAGAAGGAGAACTATTGTAGAGAATAAGCGCTCCTCCGAAACGGCTGGGCAAGGGAGGCACGGGTTTCATTCCGGCCTTGCTGATTGAATACTGGCGGGCATAGGCGCCGGGGTCGGCTAGGAAGACAAGCGGGGGAAGAGAACTCTCTTTTCTCAGCTCGTTGATCTTTTTCTGGATTTCTTTTTTAGCTTCTTCTTCGTTCTTGGGAACAAGGGAAAGGAGAAAATCCTGGGTGACATAATAGACTTTTTTCTCACTGAGAGCCATGCCTATTCCGACTTCATCAAATTCTGGCGTTAAGATATTTTCCCTGTGAGGCTGACTTTTCATGAAAGCTTCATGGATGACTTCAGCCAGAAAGCTGTCGCTGCGAGCCACATTTTCTCCGTTCCTTTGGAAATAAAATCCATCCTCCACCAAGCGGTCTGTGTATTCCTTGCCTGACGATGAGCGATGGCTGAGCATTTCATGCGCTGCCATATCCTGGCTGTGCTTTCTGGCAAGAAAGCTCAAGGGCTCGGAAAGCCTGAGAATGGTCAGCCCCTGCTTTTCTCTTTCCTTGTTGAGCAGTTCAAAAATTTTTTTCTCGATAGCCAGAAAGTCTTTCGAAGGAGAGGTGAGATCTTTTTTCTTTTGAGGAATGGGCAGTGCTTCTGAATCGGCAGAAAAAAGCAAGATGAGAAAGATAACAAGAGAGAGAGGCCTTTTCATCAGACTCTCAATTTTTCCTTTACTTTTAGCGGGATTATCTTAACATAAAAGGAGAAAAAAGAAGAGGAGGTCAAGATGCGGAGCAAGAAGCTTCTATCTTTTTTATTGGCCTTATCCTGTTTTATTGCTTTGTCCTGCCTCGCCGTTCAGAGCCAGCCTTCAAAAGCGGCTGATGAAGAGAAGATTCTTCAGACTCTTCATTCCATATCCAGCCATAAACTCTTTGATTATGTGAAGGAATTAGCTTCAGAGAAATACGGCGGCCGGCTGACCGGAACAGAGGAGTATAACGCCAGCGCACGCTGGCTGGCTTCACATTTCGAAAAGTGGGGAATTCGTCCAGGAGCAAAGGATGGTTCTTTTATTCAGGCATTCCCCATTCCTTATACGCTGGTTTTTAAAGGCTGTGAGGCTTGGCTCCAAATCCCTTACAAGGATACATACATTAAGAAATATTACCGCTACGAGGATGAGTTCATCCCTGGCTCAACCTCTGGCTCGGGCGAGGTCACGGCTGAGGTCATCTATGTCGGCTACGGCATCACTGCCCCGGAGCTCGGCTATGATGAGTACAAGGGCGTCGATGTCAAGGGCAAGGTCGTCTTGATGGAAAGGGAGGTTCCTGTCTCTCCTGATAAAGATGCGGAGCTCTTCAAGAAATGGCGTCCCTATTCCTTCCATCAATATAAGTTGGAGAACGCCGTGGCCCATGGCGCCAAAGGCATGATTTATAACTACGGACCCATCGCCAACCCGAACAACTCCTACCGTGAAGGCTTTATTTACTCCCATGTCGGTGATGCTGTGGTCTCGGATATTTTTGCGGGAACAGAGTATAAGCATAACGAGGTTGTGGGAAAAATCAGAAAAGACTTAAAGCCTCACTCTTTTGCCACAGGCAAAGTCTTCGGCATAAAAAACAGCACCGAGCACCATGCTGAAGGCATAGGCTACAACGTTATCGGCATCATCGAAGGCTCTGACCCTGCTCTGAAGCAGGAAGCGATAATTCTGGGAGGACATCTTGACCATCTCGGCCGCTGCTATGAACTCATGCCCGGCGCCAACGACGACGCTTCGGCCGTTGCGGTCATCATGGGCGTGGCCGAAGCGTTGAGCAATTGCCCGGTCAAGCCCCGCCGCTCGCTGGTCTTCATCGCCTTTGGGTCTGAAGAGCAGGGAGTTGTTGGCTCTGAGTTTTACGTCGAGAATCCAGTCATCCCTCTGGAAAAAACCATGGCTTTCATCAACATGGATGGAGTCGGTTGCGGCGACAAGTTGAGTGCGCTTGCCGCGAAAAATTTTCCTGCTTTCTGGGAATTTATAAGAAAGGCCAACGAGAAATACATTCACAGGGTCATCAATGCCAGCTCCTTTGCCAATATTGCCCGGCCGAGGCTCGATGCGGCGCGGTTCATGTGGAAAGGCGTTCCGACAATATCCATGTCTGCTTCTGGAGCTCCCTCGTTCTACCATATAACCAAAGATAGCATCGAGACCATAACTCCGGAAATCTTGGAAGACCTGGCGCAGCTTCTCTTTGTCGCTGCACTTGATATTGCCAACCAGGATGCGATTGATTTCAGAAAGCAAGAGAGTCAGTGATGAAATTCCATATCCCGACCAAGATTTTTTTCGGCTCAGGCTTTATCACTAAGCTCAGGGAGATTGTTGACGAGAATTTCAAAGGCTCACGCCTCTTTCTGGTCACTGACCGGGGCGTCACTGACGCCGGTATCGCTCAAAAAGCCATCAGCCAGTTTCCCATGGTCGAGGTTTTTGATGAGGTTGAGCAAAACCCAAAACACCATACGGTCAACAAAGCCGGAGAGATTGTTCGCAGGCTCAAGCCGAGCCTGATTATCGGCCTGGGCGGAGGAAGCTCTTTGGATGCAGCCAAAGCCGTTGCCCTGCTGGCAACCAACCCCGGTGCCATAGAGGATTATGAAGGAAGAGGAAGATACAAGATAGCGCCGCTTCCGGTGCTGGCCATTCCCACTACCTGCGGCACAGGAAGCGAGGTGACCTGGGTCTCAGTCATCACCCATACTGGCCGCATGTTCAAGATGAGCATCAAGGGTCCTCTGATGTTTCCGGCAGCAGCTCTGGTCGACCCGGATTTGCTCGTTTCTCTCCCGGCTCCGCTCATTGCCTCGACAGGAATGGACGCCCTGACCCATGCCGTCGAAGCCTATACAGTCAAAGCAGCAAATTTTATCACTGATATTTTTGCTTGCGAAGCTCTGGAGCTCATTTTCCAATCCCTGGAAAGGGCTTATATGAACATCAAGGAAGACAAAGAAGCGAGGGAGAAATTGATGCTGGGCAGCACTCTGGCCGGGATCGCTTTTTGCAACAGCGATGTCGGAGCTGTGCATTGCCTGGCTGAGGCTCTGGGCTCGCTCTATGACACGCCGCACGGCGTCGCCAACTCAGTTTTTCTTCCCTATGTGATGGAGTTCAACCTTCCGGCTGCAAAAAAGAGGTATACGGAAATTGCCAGGCTTGTCGGGATCGAGATTGAGGATGAAGAAGAGGCAGCTTCGGAGCTTATTCAGAGGGTGAAATTTTTATCCTCGGCTTTGAACATTCCCCATTTCAAGCAGCTGGGAGTGGAGGAGAGCAGATTCTGCGAGATCGCTCAGAAGTCTTTCGAGAATAATTCAAATCCCTCAAATCCGCGCCAGGCAAGCACAGAGGATTACTTAGCAATCCTTAAGAGGATCTCTGAAGGACGTTAATCAGTTCCGAATTGCCTTGCGAAGGCTTAGTGCTGAGAAAACCGTTTGAAGGCTCAGGCAGAGTGGGACAAAAGCTGCGTGTTTTTGAACCCACTGACCTGAGCATCTTACTTTTTCTCGATCAGCAGCTGGAGGATTTCAAGCTCGTCAGCATCGAACCAGATTTTATAGCAGGAGAGGCATTTGTCCACAGGAATAAAATACTGGTAATTGTAAGGCCTGGGCAGCATCCGGCTTCCGCAGTTAGGGCAAAATATGCTTCCAGCAGCCTGCGGGTTTATTTTTGTGGTGCCGATCGGGTTCAGCAGAAATTTTTCCTTGAACTCAGCCGCCTTCTTTGTTAGCTGCTCAGAAAAGGCAACTTCCTTCCTGGTGAGAATTCGGTCCATGGCTGTCGCCTCCACCAGCTTTCCGCGGCACTGCGCACAGAATTTTATGGCCACACCTTCATAATAGCCTTCGCCGAGGGGAAGGTGACAGCGTGGGCATTTGTTCTGCTTGGACGGGTCTATCGGCTTTTTCTTTCCCAAGTTGCGCAGCGCGTTTCGAACCTGAACAAATTCCCTGGCCGGTGCTTCCACTCCTTCCTGCAGATTCCGCACCCTTCTCAAGGGGCTGAAAGAACGCACAAAAAGAAGCTCATCCAGTGAATATGGACCCTGCCAGTTGCCTTCAGGGTCGATGACAGCCCAGATTTTTTCTTGTTCGGGAGCAATGGCTTTTGCCTCAGCCGCCGGCAAGGGGGTTTCCTGGCCGGTTTCTTCACGAGAAGGAAGTATGGTCCGGGCTTCTTCTTTTCTTTTTTGGGTTTCCCAGACTTCTTCGATGATTTTCGCCGGGGAGGTGTTTGCCATATCAGCCAGGAGTCTGACTCTTTTCATCAGGGGCGGATGAGTGTTGAACAGGTCGGCAAAAAAGCCTTCGGCTTCGCTTCCCGATTCAGGGTCGACGATGAACAAAGGGGTGTAGGTCAAGATAAAATCTCCGACAAAAGAATTCTTCAGATGAGCCTTGTAAAGGGCACGGGCAAGCGCTGCCGGATTGCGGCTGAACTCCACAGCCGCGGCATCGGCCAGGATTTCCCTTTCCCTGCTGATGAGAGTGCTCAGCAGATGCATGATAGTCGAGGAGAGAGAGACAGCAAAATAGAGAAGGGGAGATGTCAATCGTCCTTCTTCTGGAGGCCCGCTTCTTTGATATGCTTTTTCAGGCTCTAAAGCCTGCCTCAATCGCTCAAAAAAGTTGGCGAGGGA
>CAZJXZ010000090.1:0-9978 GCA_964549955.1 uncultured Eubacteriales bacterium | reverse complement strand
GCAACATTTTGGTGCGTAAAGAAGAATTAGGGGAATTCAAGTTTTATCTCCTGGATACCAATCGTATCAGAGTCAAAAAACAGATAAGGATTTTGAAGAGGATTAAAAATCTAATCCGTCTCGGCATTCCGCTTGATTTTCAACGCTTTTTTCTGGATCAGTATCTCGGGACAGTCCGGATTAAAGGATTTTTATGGTTCTGGTATAGAATAAACAAGATGGCTTACACCCAATTCGTCGAGCTTAAAAAGAAGCTCAGATTGAAAAAACTGAGCCGGAAGCTGAAGATTCAGTAAGATGAGCTTTGAATTTCGCTGGAATCCTTATGCTGACCAGCCGCACAATGTGGCCTTGAGAGAGGAGAGGCTTCGCCATCATCTAAAGTACGCAGCAAGCTACTTCGGGCTAACCGGCTCAAACCTTCGCAAAGCAGTCCCTATCTTATCCCTTTACCACAGATATCGGAAAAAGATGTATAAAGAACAGGTCCGGATTGAAAATCCTTTTGCCGTCTCTGTTTCCCCTTCAGCGGATAGAAACGAGGAAATTCTCGAGCTCTTGAAAGAGACAGGAGTCCGGCAGAGCCTGGTCAGAGTTCCTTCCTGGGAAAAGGATAAGCTCGGCAGTTTTGAGAAGCTCTTCGAGCAGCTCTCAGGGCAGGGGATTGAGCTCACCGCTGCCCTTCTCCAGCAAAGGGGTGATGTTCTCAATCCCTCCCGCTGGCAGAATTTTCTGGAAGATGTTTTCCCCCGCTTCAATAAGCTTGTATCGTTTTTTGAAATTGGCCATGCCTGGAACAGGACAAAGTGGGGAGTCTGGGATTATAGGGAATACCTGAAGCTTGCCCGTCCAGCCCTTGCTCTGGCCGAGAAATACAGGGTTAAGCTTGTCGGCCCAGCTGTGATTGACTTTGAGTTTCATCTCTACCCGCCGGTTCTGAATGCAGTTCCTTTTGATAAGGTTAGCTCTCTTCTTTACGTCGACAGAATGGGCGCGCCGGAAAACAAGCAATTTGGCTGGGATACATCGAAGAAAGTCGCTCTGCTCAAGGCTGTGGTGGATAGCTCCTGCGGCAAGGAGAGAGAGTTGTGGATCACCGAGGTCAACTGGCCTTTGAAAGGGACAGGAAAGTATTCTCCTGCATCGGGCAAGCCCAATGTCTCGGAAGAGGAGCAGGCCGACTATCTTGTTCGCTATTTTGTTCTTTGTCTTGCCAGCGGATTTGTGCAGAGGGTCTACTGGTGGCAGCTGGTGGCGCCTGGCTACGGCCTTATCGACAGCCGCAGCGAGCAATGGAGGAAGCGCCCCGCCTTTTTTGCCATGAAGACCATGGTCAAGCTCCTCGAAGGGAGCACCTTTGCAGGGATAATACCACATCATCAGGCTTTGATATTCTGTTTTAAGAAGGATGGAAATGGAGATATAAAGGGCGAAGAGAATTTTGCTGTCTGCTGGACGAACGGCAGAGCTTTTGATTATGACTTTTCAAGGCCAATTGTCAGGATTTTAAGCCGCGATGGAGAAGATATTCCCTTCATCGGCAGCCGCGTCAAAATCACCTCAAGCCCAAAATATATTTTTGTTGAATAACATAAACAAAATAATAAAAGTGTTATCGCGGAGAAAAGGGATATTTTCTTTTTTCGGTGTTAAATTTTTATCATCCATTACCTTTTGATTTTTGTTTTTGGATGTATTCGAGGAAGAAGGCGAGCATGCCGAAAATCATTAAGCCTAACACACCTGCAATCAGGACATTTTGTTTCTTTTTAGGAGAAACCGGCTTAACAGAAGGCGTCGGCTCTTTGATGATTTGAGTGTAATCGATTCTCCCCTTTCTTTCATTTAAAAGACTAATCTGATTCTTAATATTCTCAATTTCATTATTAATTTTATCAATTTCGTTATTTAATTTTTCGATCTCCATATCCAGTTTTTTGATTTCCTCATTTTTTTCTTTTACAAAAAGATTTAAATTTTCTTGAGTAATCTTTTCGTCGCTCAGCTTTTCATCAAGTGTATTATAATAACGCAGGTTTTCCTGGACAGTATTTGAGTAAAGAAGAAGGCTTATGGCATCGATTCCCTGGATTTTTTCGGCAAGAGCTTTCTTCTGTTGTTCTTCCAAACCGTCAATTCTTTCTTTGACTGCTTTCATTTCATCGATAATACTCTTCACTCTATCCTCTGAAATTTTCAGTTTTCTTTCAGCGGATTGCATTTCTTCTCGGGTTTTATTTTTCTCTATTCGACCGAGTTTTATTTCGCTCAGCTTGTCTTTTATACCTAATTCTTTAAGCTTTATTAAATTTTCATTAAGCGCTATTTGAGAATCAATTCCTTTAATTTCTACAATAATCTTTTTGTCTAGGTCTGTTTTCAAATAATTGAAAAGAGAAATGAGAATTTTTTTTGCCCTTTCAACATCATTATCTTTTAATGAAACTTGAACCAGCTTAGTATCTCTTACATTCTCCGCCTTTAGTTTGGGGAATTTTCTCATGTCAAGGTTTAATTCAGAGGCAATAAGATAATTATAAGTTTCTTCGTTAATCTGCCCCGCTACTTGCCTCGGATCAACAACGACAACTTCTCTAAATTCGCCCTGTTCGGTTTGAATAAGGAATTTGCTTGGCACAATAATGGCATTGACATTCCACTTTTGTGGCAAAAGAAAACTGATTATTCCGGCTATAATCATCAAAGCAAAAGTAGGAATGGAGATTAGCCATTTCCTTTTCCAGATTATATTCAGGTAATCCATAAGCTCTATTTCATTTTCAATGAAATTCGGATTTTTCATATTTTTTCCATCCTTTTCCTATCATTCTTTTTAAAGATACCAACCAAAGGTTATGAAAGCAGAAGCAAGAATTAATAATGTTATTGAAAGCTTTTAATTCTTCCCCAAAAAAATGAATTTTTCCTTTTCCGAAATTGAATTTTATAAATATCATAACAAAATTATTATGTCAAATTTGTGAATGGAGTGAATGCCTGGCTTGTTGATCCAGAATTGATGTTTTGAGTTAGCAATTTTACTTTTTTTAGAGAGAATATTAGGATATTTGCTAAGGAATAATTAATAATTTTAGTCCATTTGAGTAAAGGCTTGAACTTGAAGAGTCCCCATGAAAGTAATTGTAAAAGAAAATTATGATGAGATGAGCCATCAGGCGGCGAAAATTATCGCCGACCTTGTAAAATCCAAGCCTGACTGTGTTCTTGGCTTTTCAGCAGGAGCTTCTCCCATAGGAACGTATAAGGAATTGGTAAGGATGCATAGAGAAGGGCTTGATTTTTCAGCGGTCAAGGCCTTCAATGTTGATGAATATCTTGGCTTTGGAATCGACCTAAGCAAGCCATACGACCGAGACCGGAGCTTTGCGCGGTTTATGCATGAGGAGCTTTTCAGGCATATCAATTTAAAAAAAGAGAACATCAAGATTCTTGATGGGCTTGCCAAAGAGCCGGAGAAGCACTGCGCATGGTATGAAGAGGAGATTAAGAGAGCTGGCGGAATCGACCTCCAGATTCTGGGAATTGGGCGCAACGGCCATCTGGCCTTCAATGAACCGGGCTCGTCTCTTTCCTCGAGGGCGAGGATTCAAGCCTTAGCCAAGGAAACTCTCGATGATAACTTCGAGAATTTCTTCAAGAAAACAGGGATAAAAAGACAGGAAATGCCCCGCCTTGCCCTTACTTTGGGAATCGGGACTATCCTTGAGATGAGGCATTTGCTCCTTCTGGCCAACGGGAAGAAAAAAGCGAATGTCGTGGCTAAAACCCTTGAAGGGCCGATAACTTCTCAGGTCACCGCCTCAGCTCTTCAGCTCCATTCTGGCAAGGTGACTGTTGTGCTCGACAGAGAGGCAGCCTCGAAATTGAAGCGTCAAAAGATTTCTTCTTCCTCTTCCCGGGTGTAAAAAAGATGCATCCAATCTTTGCTCGGATGTTTATCGCCGCTTTCCAGCAAGCGTGAGATTGCCTCCAATCTATTTATTCTCGCCTTCTCTTCCAATTCGGCCAGTTTCTCGGGTATTTTTCTTTCAAAAAGCATTTTCTTTATATTCTCAAACAATCTCTGGCTGCCAAGGAGGAGTTTTCCTTCATAGAGAAGCTTCGAGGCAATCATCTTCTCGAAACTGTCAAAATTTAATTGTTCCTTTGTTTTAGAAATATCTTTAATAACATAATCAATTTCCTCGCGGTAGAGCGGGTCTGTGAGATACTTGTATTTTTCTTTATAGATTTTGCTGTCGATCTCTTCGACTATCCTTTTGGCTAGCGTATCTTCAGTAATGATGATGATATCCAGGTCTGAGCCTCTGACCAATTCTCCCGTGCTTTTCTCCGGTCTTGGCTCTAAATGGGCCATGTTGTAAACAATGTCTCCGGCAATAATGAAACAGGCATTTTTTTCGATTTCTTCTCTGAGCTCATTGCCTTCCACGATTTCTGATATTATCTTTTTTGCCAGGCTGTATTTTGCGCGGCTTATCTCTTTAATGTTTTTTCTTATAGATTTCGCCTTTTCTTCGATTTCTTCTGAATTCTCCTTCAAGCCGCAGGCCGTATAGGTCAAAAATTCTCTTTTTATCGAGGGCGAGAGCCTGGCATAGTCTTTGACAGCCCGGTCAAAGCGGAGGTATCTTCTTCCCGCAACCTTTAACATGACTCTCTGCGACTTATTGCATATCCGCCAGAGCCAAAGCTCGTCGACCTGGCTTTCTTCCCATAGCTCTTTGCCTGTCAGAGATTTTTTTTCTTTCAAGATTTCGATAATCTTATTTTCAATCATCATCGCTTCTCTAATTTAACAACAATCTGCTTTCGAGTTGCAAATGACAAGAAGAGTTTTGATTTCTGGATATTCGACTATCTTGCCTCAAGAATCCATCTGAGGTATAAATGGATAGAATTTTAAACAATCGGCAACAAAATAAGAGATGAATTAATTTTTTTTAATTAAAAATTAAAAGCATGGATATCCGCAGGCCGTCAAATCCTCCTTTTAAAAAGCATGAGGTCGAGGATTACGAACGGAGAAGGTACAGGGGAGCAGACCAGAAGCTTGTTGACCGCAGGGAGAAGAGAATTCTGAGAAAAATCCTCCAGAAATTGGGCGGCGGCTCTCTTAGGGTGCTAGACCTCCCCTGCGGCTATGGACGATTTTCCCGCCTTCTTCTCGATAACGGATTCCCTTTGGTGAGCAGCGACCTCTCTTTTCATATGGTGAAGAGGGCTATGGAGAGAAGCGAGAAATCTCATCTTCATTCCGCGGTTGTGGCCGATGCCAAACAAGGATTGCCTTTCAAGAATGGCGCATTCCATCTCATTCTCTCCATGCGATTTTTCCATCATCTTCATCAGAAAAGAGAGCGAGAAATCATTCTCGGAGAGTTCTCCAGAGTCTGCTCGGAGTGGTTGATTCTTTCTTATTATCAGAGGAATTGGCTTCATTCTCTCCAAAGAATATTGAGGCGAAAGCTCAAGAAGAGCAAGACCGTGATAAAGATGATTTCTCGGCAGGAGTTTTATGAGGAAATCGAGGCTGCCGGTTTTAAGGTCATTAAGCGTTTCCCTGTTTTTAGAGGAATCCATTCCCATCACATCGCACTTTTAAATAGGAAACAGAACTAAGTCAATTAATAATTGAAATTAACGCAAACGCAATAATAAAAGCGTAATCACGAAGAGCGGAGAGAGATAGCGGTTCGCGCGCCTCAATGACATCCTTTGATGGCCGCGCTCCATGCTGGAGCTGGCAACGGCAAATGGTCGGAAAGCGTTTGCAGATGAGGCTAAAATTTTATTTTAAAGCCTGCTTTGAGGCTCAGGCTGGATAAATCAATGACAGCTTCGCGGGGGTCATATTCTGCTCCAGTGGGCAGTTTATCCCGGACATAGAGTTGAGGGTATGAAGGCCCGCTCGGGCTTTCACGCTTGTAAAAATAATAGAGCTTTCCCTCCTGAGTTGAGACTGCTCCTGTGTAATCTGTCTCTGAATGCGTTCCTTTAAAGCCTTTGATTTTGGCGTAGCGGCCGGTAACTTCCAAGAGAAAACTCAGTGCCGAAGAGAGCTTTCTTTCCAGCCCTATTGTTCCCACAAGGCCAAAACTGCGAGCTTTAGCCTCTCCCTCTTGATTCAGGAATTCTGCTCTCTGGAAATTGTACAGATAGGAGCATTTGGCAAAACAGTATTCGAGTCCTCCCTTCAAATAAAAGAAAGTGAAAGGCTGATAAGCGAGAAAAAGCCTCAAAGGCAGAGCTTGAAATCTAGGCCTTACGGTCAGGATTTCTGTGGTGACTGGTCCGGCTAAGAATTTCACCACACTCTCCTTTTCTCCTCGGAAATATTCTGCGCCCAGGCCTAAATAAAAATGGGCTGAGAGAGAGAAGGCCAGTTCTCCTCCCAGGATGTAGCTCAGGTGAGCGGGATTGACCGTGCCTAATTTTTCCTGGTCGAGCTCCGCATTTCGCCAATCAGCGGCTCCCTTTGCCCCGTTGTTTAAATCTTCGGCAGAGACATAGTTTGCCCCGCCGGAGAAAGAAAACTCAATACGGAATTTAGAAGGCTGAGGAGCGGCCGGTGCAGGTGCGGGTGCAGGCTTAGAAACAGGCTTCTTTTCCACTTTTTCCTTTTCCGCTTCTTTTTTTACCTCTGTCTCCGGCACCTTTTTTATCTCTATCTTTTCTTTTTCCTGAGCAGGGCCTTCAAGAACGGTAACGACACTATCGTGTACATAACCGGAGACAGTCTGTCCTTCTTCAGTTTTTATTTTTATCACGTACCATTCGCCCTCTTTGGCTGATGATTCGAGGATTGTCCCTTGAGGCACTTGTTGGATGATTATGCTTCCAATGTCAGGCTTTAACCTTATGTTCGCCATTTCCGTGACAACTTTGAGCTTCATCACGGCTTCTTGCGCTTCTGCCGGAGAAGAAAGCAAGAAAATTGTGGCTAAAAAGAGCAGAATGGAGCAAGCAGAAAGAGAGAAAGCATTCTGCTTTTTTTGTTCCTTCATCTTTTCTCGCACAAATTATAGGGAAGGGGGTATAGGCTGTCAAGGAAGGCTAGGGTCAGTGGGTTCAAAAACTCGCAGGTTTGCTATCGCTTAGCGGAGGCTGAATGGTTCGAAAGCTGTTTGAAGGCTGAGCGGGCATGGTTCCTCGACCGAAGGAAGAGGAGAGCGACCTTGGAGGGGGAACCGCTTCGCGTTCCCCCTTCCAACGCTTTCGCTGCCTCCCCTTCTCGGACGCTTCAAAGCGTCCTGCGACCAAGGGATCATAACCCCTTGGAACCCCCGCTGCTTTGCCGATGGCAAAGCAGCGAAGCCTGAAACCGAGCCGCTTTTGGCTCGCTAGGTCAAAAGCGGCGTGCTTTCGAATCATTCACCCGGAGCTATTCAAACGGATTTCGAACCATTTATCCTTCGCCTAGTCAAAATATAATTTTGCAAAAAAACGGTCGCCGCTTGTTTTCAATCAAGACTTTTCTTGCCTATCCTTTAAGAAAAATGATAATATTTAAAATAAATTTGAGGAGGCAGCCATGAGGCAGTTGAGTGGAAAGGAACAGAACAGAATCTTTCTCATCTTAGCCCTCATTCTTTTTTCAGCAAGCTTTATCTTTGCTGAGAAGGGAGCGAGGATAAAGTTCGAGAAAGAATCCTGGGATTTTGGAAAGGTCAAACAAGGAGAGACTTTAACTCATGTCTTTAAATTCAAGAATGTCGGGGACGAAATCCTAAAGGTCAAAGGTGTCAGCACCTCTTGCGGATGCACGGCAGCACTCGTCTCGAATGCGGAAATTCCTTCTGGAAAAGAGGGCGAGATAAAAGTGACCTTCGAAACCAGGGGTTATCAGGATAAGATCACCAAGTATGTTTTTGTCGAATCCAATGATCCTACTCAAGCCAGCAAACGGCTGGAAATCATGGCTGAGATAGAGATTCCTCCCAGGCCAAAAATATTCCTGGAGAGATCATCAGTTGACCTGGGATTGATTCTTGAACGAGAAGAGATAAAGGGCCAGGTAAAGATAGAAAACAAAGGAGAGTTGGAATTAAAGGTGATAAATATGACCTGCTCCCAACAGTCTGCCTCTTTTTATTCGGATGGCAAGCCTATTTCTTTTCCTCTCAAAATTCCTGCTAATAAGGGGGAAGAGGTCGAGATAAGAATCCCTCCTCAAGAAACAACAGGTTCGGTGAAAGCATACATTATAATCAAGTCCAATGACCCTATGCGGCCCAGTCTTAGCTTGACTTTGAGTGCTTATCTCATCAGCACCAATCAGCTCAAAGAGCTTTTTACCAAGTACAAAAATATCTTGAAATAATGAATAGAAGAAATCGGGAGTGAGTTGATTCTCTTCGCCAATTTTTTGATCTCTTTCGCCCGAATCATCCATCTGGTCTTAATGATTTACGTCTGGATTATTGTCTTCAGGGCTATTCTCTCTTGGATCAGAATCCCCTCCTCTTTCTACTCGGTGGCGATTGTTCTCTACAAATTGACTGAGCCCGTTCTCAAGCCTTTGCGCAGGATCGTTCCGCCTTCAAGGCCTGGTGGGATTGATATCAGCCCGATGATTGTTATTCTCATAATTATTTTTATTGATTCTTTTCTAATAAAGTCAATCTATACTTATGGCTATCAGCTTCTGCGGCAGCACAGGGTTTATTTTTAGTTCCTTCTCGGCTGGGGATTGTTTGCGGCGAGAAGTCTCGCCGTAAGTTAGTTTTGATTGATGGTACGAATAAATAGGTTAAGCGAAGTTGCTATATGCATTATCAATATTAAAGACAAAATTTAAGAGGAGAGGCAAAGCATGGGAATTAACAACATAGTCAGTTTCTTTGGGGTTTTTATTATTGCCGGATTTGCCTGGCTTTGCTCCTCAAACAGGAGAATTATTAACTGGCGTGTTGTTTTGTGGGGAATCGGCATCCAGCTCATTTTTGGCCTTTTCATTTTTGTCGTTCCGGCAGGGACAAAGGTTTTCCTCTTTGTTAACAAGATTGTCGTTGTCGTCCTGGACAGCGCTACGGCCGGAACGAAATTTCTGTTTGGCCGCCTGGCTTTGCCTCCTGGAACCACAAACGAGGCTGGGGAGACATCTCTGGGCCACATTCTCGCCTTTCAATCGCTGCCGACCATAATTTTTTTTGCGGCCTTGATGGGGGCTCTCTATTATCTGAAAGTCATGCCTCTCTTAATCAGAGGTTTTTCCTATGTTTTCACCAAGCTGATGCGCATCAGCGGAGCAGAATCGCTCTGCGCCTCGAGCAATATTTTTGTCGGCGTTGAGTCAGCCCTGGTCATTCGGCCGCACCTTCAGGAGATGACAATATCAGAGCTGGCGACCATCCTTTCTGCCGGGATGGGGACCATAGCCTCCACTGTTTTTGCCATTTATGTCTTTTTCCTTCAGAAGCAGCTTCCGACCATTGCCGGCCACCTGATGTCAGCCTCAATCCTTTCTGCTCCAGCTTCTGTCCTCATGGCAAAATTGATTGTTCCTGAAACAGATAAGCCAAAGACCCTTGGAATAGACGTCAAGCCTTACTATGAGCGCGAAGACAACCTGATCATGGCCATCATCAACGGCGCCGAAAGCGGCCTGAAGCTCCTCTTCGGAATCATTACCCTGCTCATCGCTTTTTTGGGCATTTTGGCCCTCCTTGACCTTGTCCTGGGCTGGCTCGGCGGCTATGTCAACAATTTGTTTAGCCTGAACTTTGAATGGTCATTGAAGAGTCTTTTGGGCTACATTTTTTATCCCTTCACTTTAGTCATTGGCGTCCCGACATCCGATGCTTTCGAGATTGCCAAGGTGATTGGAGAGAGGACTGTGGTCACAGAGCTCGTCTCTTACCAGCACCTTTCCCAACTCATGGCTGGAGGCGTTGTCTTGAATCCTCGATCAGCGGTCCTCGCCACTTATGCTCTTTGCGGCTTTGCCCACATCGC
>CAZJXZ010000089.1:0-10002 GCA_964549955.1 uncultured Eubacteriales bacterium | reverse complement strand
ATGATTTCAAGCGAGGGCTTAAGGAGGCTCAAAATGAATAGATTCATAATAATCTTGATGGTAATTATCTTATTTTCAGTATTTGTCTTCGCTTTGGATCCTTTGAATCCAGGTTATGATCGGAAAGACAATGTTGATCTAGCGAAAGAATATGACCTGTCTCTCAAAGATAAACAAGGAGATGTGGACTATTACAAGATGAGAACCATCTATTATCATGGAAATTCCACAGGAATCATTCAAAACAGAGATGAACTCATTTCTTCTTTTAAAAGAGAAGTTTTAAAGGTTAGCAAAGACTCACATAAAGTCAGATACACATGGAAGAGCAGCAAATTGGGAAATAGCACCAATCCTTATGGAGATATTACAAAATGGGAAACTCTTTCGTTTTCTGATGGAATTACCTATCAAATCAACTTCCTTAGCCCGGATTATTTTCTTTCCACAGTCGATATTAAACCTATTCCTAAAACCTTGGTGGGCATGAAATTTTGGGTCAAAATCATGGATGCCCATGCGCAGTTTGAACTGCTCAGGACTGAATCCGGAGGAAACATAAGTCAATTGAAAAAGACCGGGGATAGAGTGGCGTCTCCTGGTGCTGAACAGACAGGCGGTTGGGATTTCCCTCCTCTAATAACAGATTCCCATTTTACTAATGGAGGCTATGAGACTATTTTCACCGGGCTTTGTCTCTTAAAAGGGAAAAAATGTGGTGTTCTTGAGTATGTAAATACGGATTCGAAACTCAGCTGCAAGACTCAGTTGAATCCAGCTTCCGTTTTTGACCAGGAGGGGACATCAAATTTCTGGGGACATATTTACGTAGACCTTGAAAGCGGGAAATTGATAAAGGGCGACTTGTACGAATATGTGGTGGTGCAGATAAAAAACCCTGTTTTTTTTCCTCAACCGCTGCGGCTTTTCGAAAGGCGCTTAGTAGAAATCTGGAAAATACAGGAAGAAGAATTCGAAAAGGATTGAATATTTCAAATGTTGAATATCACTGAAAGAATAGAAATTTCATTTTCTGCTGTGATTGCCGCATGTGAAGCAGTTCCATAAGTTTTAAGCTGACAACGCTTCAATGACCGCTTTGGATTTTTCAGCTGAAATTTTGAGCAATGCCTTTGCCGGACCTCTCAGCCTTCTAGGCCTTGCTCCCAATTTTGAAGTGTCGAGATACTAACTCCTATCATTAGAGGGAACTCTGACTGCGACTTTTTCAAACGAAGTTGAATTTTTTTTATCGGTGGGATTGAACTGAAATATTCTAGAGGTGTATCTGCGCCAAGAATTTCTTTGGTGGATGGTTTCTGAAGAGATTTGATCGTTTGCTGATAAGAAACTCTCGGGTAAGGAGGTTTAGGCTTCGATCAGTCTGACAACCGATATCGGCACATCTTTGAAAGGGCCAAACTGTTCACGGAAAGTGAGGGATGACTGCTCATATCTACTTCTTAAACAATTCCGGTTTCAGCTTCTTGGCACGGTCGAATGCCTTCGCGGCGTCATCCTTGCGACCAGCTTTTTCATAGCAGCCGCCCAGGCTGTACCATGCTTCGGCATAATCCGGTTTATGTTTGACGGATTGCTCGTAAGCAGTGATCGCATCGTCGGTGCGCCCGGCTTTTTCGTAGGACGTGCCCAATAAATACCATGCGACAAAGTCCTTGGGATCAAGCTTTGCCGCCGTCTCCAAAGCGGCGATCGCGTCGCTGAACCGGCCTGAATTGATGTAACATATGCCGAGTGCTGGCCATGCTCTCTCGAGGTCTGGTTTCATTTCGGTGGCTTTCTTGAAGGCGGCCGTCGCGTCCTTGGCGCGCCCGGCTTTTACAAAGCAGTAGCCCAGGTTTGCCCACCCTTCAGCAAAGCCGGGCTCCAACTTGACGGCCTGCTTGAAGGCTTCGAACGCATCATCGAGCCGACCGACCAGCATGTAGCCGTCTCCCAAGTTGTTCCAGGCCCAGGTGTAATCGGGCTTGATCTTGACTGCTTTTTCGTTCGCGGCGATGTAGTCGCCGACGCGTTCCCTTTCGATATAGCACAGACCCAGGCTGAACCAGGCTTCGGCAAGCTCCGGCTTCCCCTTGACGGCCTGCTCGAAGGCGTTCATTTTCTTGTCAGCGTCGCCGAGCGCCGTATAGCAAAAACCCAAGCCGACCCAGGCCAAGGCATTATCCGGGTTCAATTTGACGGCTTTCTCATAGGCGGCGATAGCGTCATCTATGCGCCCGGCTTGTTCATAGGAGGCGCCCAGGTTATTCCAGACTTCACTATCTTCCGGTTTCAGCTTGACGGACTTCTCATAGGCGGCAATGGATTCATCAAGGCGGCCGGCTTCGCCATAGCAAAAGCCCAGCATCCGCCAGGCTTTGGCATCGTCCGGTTTCAGCTTGACCGCTTGCTTGTAGGCGGCGACGGCGTCATCGATCCGGCCCGCGTTGAGATAGGCCTCGCCTAATTCTTGCCAAACTTCGACGTCGTTCGGCATCAATGACAAAACCTGCTTGTAAAAGGCAATCGCGTCATCTATGCGCCCGGCTTCAGGGCGTCCGGCGTCGGGCTTTTGCGCCTTTTTCAAAGAATCTTCCGACAGCGGCAAGCGCCAGACTTGGCCGTCCTCGGTGCCGGCGAAGAGGTAGGCATTATTCGTGGCGAGGCTGTAGATTCCAGGTTCGTCAGGGAATCCCTGGTTGATGGCCGCCCAGGTCGCCCCGTTGTCCCGTGACAAATAAACTCCTCGAAAAGAACCGAGAAAGAGGTTCGTCCCGCTCGCCAGGAGGGCTGAGAGCGAGAAACTTGTGGGGTCGGGCAATCCCGAGCTGACGTTCGTCCACGAGCCGCCGTTATCCGTGGACAGGAAGACGCGGCCCGCCGCCCAAGTGCCGGCGAAGAGGTTCGTGCCGCTTACGGCGAGACACAAGACCTCCGCTTTCGCGGGCAATCCCCTGTTGACCTGTTTCCAACTCGCACCGTTGTCGGTAGACAAGTAAACGCCACCCGGCTTGTCGGAAAATGGCACGCCGGCACCGATATAGAGGTTTGTCCCGCTTGAGGCAATGCACAAGATATTGGTGTCCGGCAATCCCGCGTTGGCCACCTTCCAGCTCGCGCCGCTGTCCGTGGACAGGTAAAGCGTGGCGAGGCCATTCGGGCCGGCAGCGGCATAAAGATTTGTGTCGCTCGCCTGGAGGCGCCAGACAGGAGTGTCAGCAGGCAATCCCGAATTTGCCTCCTTCCAAGTGGCTCCGTCATCCGCGGATACGAAGATACCCTTTTTCACGGTGCCGGCGAAGAGGTTCGTGCCGAGGACGGCAAGACACTGGACATCGGCGTTCTTGGGCAAACCTTTGCCGGCTTTTTTCCAGCTCTTGCCGTTGTCCGTGGACAGGAAGACGCCGCCCTGCCTCGTGCCGGCGAATAGGTTCGGCCCGCTCACAAGGAGCGACGTTATCCAGCCGCCCTTGGGGCTGCTGGCCTTCTCCCACTGGGCGCCAGAACACTGCGGAATGGATAGTAAGATTCCCATGCAGACAATAAAAACTATCACAGGATTTCTCATCTGAGACCCCCTTTTCTCATTCATCAAATGCCCCCGTCTTAAGATATTTGTGCCACAGCCGGGGGATCAGTGCAAAGATAAAAATTCAGCTTTCTGCGAGTTACGACTTTTCCTCCCGCTGAGCTCAGAATCAATACCGCCCTTGACAAATAGATAATATTGCCAGCTGCGGAGCGATGTCAATAGCTCGCATTTAATCGGCTAACATGTAACCGAGCGTATAAGGAGTCACGTCTCAAGATTCAACAAATCATCAAGTTCGAATTCTGTATATGAGATCGTGCTCCTAATCGCGAACCAGGCATAAGAATTTCCTTTTTGGCTGTGATGGCCGCTTGAGTCTCTTTTTATTGACTTACCCATCCGACCATTGTCAGGAAGTATAAAGTGCGGTTTGAAGAGATGTCAAATGAAGTTGAGGACTGCTCATGGCGTACAAATAAGCCCCAGAGAGGCTAAAAACGCCGGAAAACACTCTGACTTCTCCTCACGGGAAAAGAGAAGGTCATGAGAAATATTTAGCTGAGGTCTCCGCGGCCATCAAGAGTTCCTGGAATGCGAGATGAGCTGGTGGCGGTCTATCGGCGATAAAGCTTAGCTTGAGGTGATTGATAATCCTATCCACCACGGCATAGTCGGTGAGGAAGGCAAAGATGCGCATCTGGGAAGAGGCGATTAAGACAATCTGGTAAGGTTTCTAATTAGCGGAGGAAAATGATTTCAAGCGAGGGCTGAGGCTAGAGCTCTTAAGCTTTTTAAGAGCCTTGGCTTCGATCTGTCTGATTCTCTCGCGGGTTACTTTGAATCTTTGGCCGACTTCCTCCAAGGTGTGCTCGTTTGAGTCCATCAACCCGAATCTCATCTTTAAGACTTCAGCCTCCCTGTCCGTAAGTTGGTTCAGCGCTTCTTCAATTTGCCCTTTCAGGCCGACGCGGATGACCGTTTCCTCAGGAGAAGGCATTATCTTGTCTTCGATGAAATCGCCGATGTAGGTATCCTTATTCTCACCTATCGGCGTTTCCAGCGAGATCGGCTCCTGCTCGGCTCTTATGATTTTTCTTACCTTGCCGAGGGGCAGGTCGATCTTTTCGGCAATTTCCTTGAGGGTCGGCTCCCGGCCTTTATCCTTGATAAGAGACTGAGAGACCTTCTTCACTTTGTTTATGGCTTCAATCATATGCACCGGGATTCTTATCGTTCTTGCCTGGTCGGCTATAGCCCGGGTTATAGCCTGTTTTATCCACCAGGTGGCATAGGTTGAGAATTTGTATCCTCTTCGGTATTGAAACTTATCAACGGCCCTCATCAAACCTAAATTCCCTTCCTGGATCAAATCGAGAAACTGAAGACCGCGATTTGTGTATTTTTTTGCGATGGAAATCACCAACCTTAGGTTGGCTGCTACCAGGTCTTTTTTTGCCTGCTCACTGATCTTTTTTCCCTTAGCAATATCTCGAAGAATTTTTCTCAGCCCCTGGGAGTCGAGGCCTGTCTCCTTCTGGTGAGATTTTAATTGCCTGTCCATTTCGTTGATTTTTCGCCTTAACTCCGTTTTTTTCTTTTTCTGCTTGGTTTTGACGAGCAATAATTCCAACTCTTCCTTGTTATCTTCTAGGTCATCGATGGATTTGAGCCTTTCCCGCAGGCTTTCGACCATTTTGTTCCAATATGCGGGGCTGAAGCGGAGTTCTCGTAAGATGGAGCTTATTTGGACTGTAAGGCGAGCCCGGAAAAAATGATATTTCTTCGGGATGTTTTTTAGTTGATCAGCCAGCTTCTGGATTTTTTTTATGCTGCTCAGAATGAGCCGCTTTCTTTCCTGTAGCTTTTCTTCGCCTTGGTCTTCGCTGAAAATAAATATGTCACGAATGATTTCAGGGTTTTTCTTCAGCTTTTCCCCCAGAGAGAGGATTTCGTTCAGAACAGACCGAGTCTGGGCGAGAGCTTTGATGATGGCCTTATCCCCCTTTTCAATTTTTTTTGCTAAGGCAACCTCCCCTGCTTGAGTGAGGAGCGATGTTTTTCCCATCTCTTTTAAGTAGAGCTTGACCGGGTCCGTCGTGCTCTCCGCTCCATAGAGGTAGACAAGGTTCATCTTTTCACTCTCGTCTTTATCGAGGATTATCATTTCAGAGTCATCCTCATGACTCGAGAAATCAGTGGAGCCTGGCTCAAATTCCAGTCCATCATCAGGCTTTTCATCCATATCCTCCAGAGAGAGGTATCCCTGGCGATTGGCTTTAAGAATAAATTTTTGGATTTCGGGTTTTAATTCTTTGGGCTCTTTCATTATAATCCCTATATTATAACTCAAATTTAATAATTTTGGTTGCAAAATTTACAAATAAAGGACAGTCCCCTTTTTTGCTTTTTATCCTAATTCGTTTTTCTGGGATAAAAAGAGGACTATGGACAAAAAAGGGAACTCTCCCTTTTTCTTTCAAACCCCCAGCTATATCGAATGAGGGGCAGGAGACTTTTTATTCTTTCTCTTTTTTTTTCTTCTGCAAGGCCTTCTTGAGTTTTTCCCCAAATAGACCAAAGACAGGCTCTTTGGCAACAACAGGCTTAAGGGCAGGCTTTTCTTTTCCGGGCTTGGCCTCTTCCTTTATCGCTTCAGCCTCTTTTTTCTCCTTGGCTTTAACTGCAATATAGGCTTCCTGTTCAGATTCTTCAAGTTCAATTTTTTCTTCGATGATTCTTTTTGCCCCTTTTCTTGCCCTTATCTCCTTCTCACCCTCGACCATAATCTTCTTTTTCCTTCTTGCTTTTGGCGGTCTTTCCTTTTCCTCGCGCTCAACTTTAATCGGTTCAAAAGGAGGCTCAATTCTAATTTCTTTTTCAGCTTCAGAAGGAACAATTTCTTCCTGGGCTTCTGCAAAAGAAGGAGCCGTAAGCGGGATCTCTTCAATTCCTGCTTTCGGCGCAGCTTCAGGAATAAATTCTTCGGCCTTCAATTCTTTTTCGAATTTGACTTTTTCCCGATAGGTGAAGATGCCTTTCTTTTTTTCTGACTGGAAAAATTCAGGGCAGCTAAGAAGAGTCCTTTCAACATCTTCTTGTGTTGTTTGTTTGAGGATATCAACGAGGTGATAAGCGCGAAGATAATGGAGGGAGAAGTTTTCGCTTTCCAGCCCAAAGTTTTTGAAGATGAGGATTAAGAGCTCCCGCAGGTCTAGGCTATCTCTTTGCTGGTAATAGAAAAGAAGCTTGTTCAGGATTTCTCTTTCCAGATAAATAATTTTGTTGGGAAGAGAGTAAGTGAAGGGCTCTTCATTGCTTAGAGCGAATCTGTCTTCTTTGGGATCATAAGTCATCTTCGCCGCTGCAAGTTTTTTCTTTGACTTCTTCAACCAGAAATTGAGATGATTAGGAGCTCTTTTTTCAAAAGTCAAGCTCGCCCCCTGAGGGACGTTATTGCTCTCGTAGAAGTCTTTTAAGCCCAGGAAGAAAGCTGAGGATGGATAGTAATAGATGGTGTAGTCCTTTCCTTGTTCGGTGTCAGTGAAGGTGTATTCTCTGGAGCTGGAAAACTCCTTTTGGAGGCTTTTCGGAACTTTAATGCCTCCAGAAATAATCTCTCTCCAAGTCAAATAAATTTTTAAAGGAAAATCGTGTGTTTGGATTTGAGGCTCTTTCATTTCTTCGGCAACCGCAGGGAGCTTGGCCATCGGCGCTGAGAGAGGCAAGTCCTGTGGAAGAGAGTTGATTATTTTTTTCAGGTTCCATTTCCCCCAGCCGATGGGCGACATTCGGATAAAATCCTTCTTATATCTTTTCTCCAGAGCGAAGTTCAGGCTCATGCAGAAAAAGTCGAAAAGCTCATTCGAGCTCTCAATGTTAAAAAATTTGGCAACTAATTCCGCGGTTAACGCCGATGACCTTGTTTCAGTGAGATACTTCTCGATTTCCTCTATCTTTTTTTCCTCAATCTCTCTTTTCTTTTCCTCGAGTTGCCAGAACTCTTCCCAATTGAAGAACTTGGGCGATTTGCCGAGAGCAGTCCTCAAGTTCCTCTCCAGGGTCTTTAGGTCTCTATCGGTCATGGGCAGCTCGGAGAGCCTCGGGTCTTGCTGCTTTTCCATGATTTCCGGGGCTTTTGCCTTTGCTTCGCAATTGGAGGGGAGGAGGACTTGGGTCTTGCTTTTCTTCATGTAATCCATGTATTTTCGGAATATTCCTCCGCCTGTGTAATCGACTTCCAGCATCTCACACTTGAAACTTTCATAAGGAACTTTTTTTGTAACCTTCAGGACAACAGCTCCTTTGAATGGCTCTAATCCCTTGCTGCTAACCAGGAGGGGTTCGTCGTATTCTTTGTAGATAAGGTCGCCGGCTTCATACGCACAATCAGGATCATATTTTTTGACATCTTGACTCAATTGATTGGAAGTCTTCTGGTAAACAAGTTTTCTTGTCATCTCCTGGATGGAGAGAGGCTTGTTGGTTTTCAAGAATTCATTTTCTAAAAATGACAGGTCTTTTTCTGTAATTTTTATGTTTTCGTTCTCTTCACTCATCGAAGTTTTATCTTTTTCCTAACAATAAAAGAAGAATGACTTTTTGAATGTGAAGCCTATTTTCAGCTTGATCATAAACTATGGACTGTGAGGAGTCAATGACATCGCCCGTCACCTCATCTCCCCTATGGGCTGGAAGACAGTGCATGAAGAAGGCGCCTTCTTTAGCCTCAGCCATCAATTTTCTGTTGACTTGATAGGCGGCGAAGATTTTAGCTCTCTTATCTTTTTCCTGTTCTTGTCCCATAGAAGCCCAAACATCAGTATAGACGGCATCCGCTTCCCTAACCGCCTCCAAGGGATCATTGCTGAAAGAGAATCTTGCTCCCGTATCTTTGGCGTCTTCTTCGGCACGGCTTACTATCTCCGCCTTGGGCTCGAATCCTTGTGGAGCGGCAACGCTCATTGTGCAGCCGGCCTTCGCCGCTGCAAAGAGAAGGCTGTGGCAGACGTTGTTTCCGTCCCCGACGTAGGCCAGCTTGAAATTTCGGAGGTCGCCTCGTTTCTCTTTCAGAGTGAAAAAGTCTGCCATGGCCTGGCAGGGGTGGAGGAGGTCGGTCAGAGCATTGATCACAGGGATGCTCGCCGCCTGAGCGAGGTCAACGACATCCTTGTGGGCAAAAGTTCTGATCATGATGCCGTCGACCCAGCGCTCCAGGTTTTTAGCCACATCATAGGCAGATTCTCTCGTTCCCATCTGGATATCGGAGGGGCTCAAATAAATTGCCTCTCCTCCCAACTGCAGCATTCCAACTTCAAAGGTCACCCTGGTTCGCAGAGAGGGCTTCTGGAAAATCATGGCCAGGATTTTGTCCTTGAGTTTCTTTTGAAAACGCTGGGGCCGCTCTTTCATCTCCCGGGTCAAGTCTAGGATTTGGCTGAATTCGTAAAGAGTCAGGTCATGAATGGAGATAAAGTCATCTAGCATCTCCTCCTCCTAGAGCGGAGCCGTGATTCTCGTCCCCGAGCGTTTGATGAGAGAGGCCTTGAGTTTATTGGCAGAGGTGATTAAAACCTCTTTCCCTCCGTTGCGGATGAATTCAATCGCAGCCATAATCTTTGGACCCATGGAACCAGGCGGAAATTGTCCTTGGAGATAATACTCCTCAGCCAGGTCGACTGTCATCTCCGGGAGCGGCTTTTCATCCGGCGTCCCATAATTCAAATAGACCTGGTCGACATTGGTCAGGATGATGAAAAGGTCAGCCTTGACTTCTCGGGCGATAAGGCTTGCGGCAAAATCCTTGTCTATAACCGCCTCCACGCCCTGAAAAAGTCCGCGGCTGTTGATGATGACCGGGATTCCTCCTCCTCCTGAGGCGATAACGATTTTTCCAGAGTGAACCAAGTCATGGATGGTCCTTTTGGGAACAACATCGATCGGCTTGGGTGAGGGGACAACTTTGCGGTAGCCTCGTCCGGAATCTTCGATCATTGTCCATTTTTTCTCTTTGGCAAGCATCTGCGCCCTGTATTTTGAGTAAAAAGGACCGATGGGTTTGGTCGGGTTCTCAAAAGCCGGGTCATCCTTGTCGACAACGACCTGGGTGATCAGGGTCGCCACTTCCTTGTCCACAGACTCTCTGCGGAGTTCGTTAACGATAGCCTTCTCGAGCATGAAACCCATACTCCCTTCGGTCATGGCGTCACAGACTTCAAGGGAGAAGGGGGGAATCTTGGTAACGGCTTCTTCCATCTGGATGAGGAGATTCCCGACTTGAGGTCCGTTGCCGTGGATGATGATTAAATCATAGCCTTTTTTCACAACATGAATCATCAGCTTGGCGGCTCTTTGAGCGTTTTTCTCTTGCTCAGACTGGAGTCCTCTCTCATTTTCCGTCAGGATGGCATTTCCTCCAAAGGCGATGAGGGCGACTTTTCTTTTCATCAGAAGTCCCGCAAGACATCCTT
>CAZJXZ010000088.1:0-10369 GCA_964549955.1 uncultured Eubacteriales bacterium | reverse complement strand
CCCCGTGGGGAACCCCTGCAGCTGCGGGCGTTGCGGGGAGCATGCCGTGCCACCCCGCTGTCGATTATCGGCTAACACGGAATTTAGGATGCTTCCTTAAAATAAGAAGCCTGAGATGATTTTAGAAAAAGTCAGAAAGACGATTGAAGATTACGGCCTTTTCAAGAAAAAGGATAAAATTCTCATTGCCTATTCGGGCGGGGCTGATTCCACAGGCTTGCTCCATCTGCTCCTCGAGCTTCGCCCGGAATGGTCTTTCGAACTTTTTTTGTCCCACTTCAACCACAAGCTTCGCCAGTCTGCTGAAGAAGATGAACGCTTCGTTAAAAGCGTGGCCAGCAGCCTTTCGCTTCCTATTTTTATCGGAAGCAAGGATGTTCAGTCTTATGCCAGGTCGAAGCGAATGAACGTCGAAGAAGCTGCAAGAGAGCTTAGATATGATTTCCTGAAAAGAACTGCCCTCGAGGTCGGCGCAGAGAAGATTGCCACCGGCCATACCATGACCGACCAGGCGGAGACCTTTCTGATGAGACTGCTGAGGGGAAGCGGGCTGAGGGGGCTTCGAGGAATCTTCCCTGCCTTCGAAGGAAAAATCGTCAGGCCGCTCATCCAGGTCGAGCGGGAAGAGGTCGAGGCCTATCTCAAAGAGAAAGGGCTGGAATTCAGGGTTGACGAGACCAACCTCGACCGCCGCTTCTTCCGGAACAGAGTCAGGCTGGACCTTCTTCCTTATATCAAGAAAGACTTTGAGCCTAGAATCATTCTCCACTTGAGCCGACTGGCTTCAATCGCTGCTGAGGAAGATGAACTCCTGGAGATCACAGCTCGAGAAAAAGCCTGCCGGGCAATCTTAAGAGAAGGTGAGCGGCTCCTGCTGGATTTGAATTTTCTCTCCTCTCTTCCTCGCGGCTTGGCCAGGCGCCTGGCCAGAGAGTTCATCCTTCAGCTCAGGGGAGACCTGAGGGGAATCTCTTTCAGGGATGTTAATTCTGTTTTGGCTGTGGGCGAGGGAAAAAAGTATATATTAAAAGGTATGACTCTGAAAAGAGAAAGTGGCAGGCTGGCCCTGGAAGAAGCCGGCCTTGATAAAATAAAATTTGAATACCTCTGGAGCGCGCAGCAGCCTCTGGAGATAAGAGAGCTTGGATTAAAATTCGCAGGGAAAAAAATGAAAAGAGCCGATTCTCTTCTTGGCTTTGACGACCAGAAAAAGGCCTTCCTGGACTTGAAGAAGCTTGAGTTTCCTCTTCTGGTTCGAAACCGTCGGGAAGGCGACCGCTATCAGCCTCTCGGAGCTCCTGGAAAAAGAAAGGTCAAAGAGATGATGAGAGCCAAACGCCTACCCATTTCCCAGAGAGGAAAAAGGCCTGTTTTTCTTTCCGGAGGCGAAATCGTCTGGATTCTTGGCCTGCCTGTCTCCGAGCGCTTCAAGCTCAAGGAGGGAACAGGCGAGGTTTTCGTCATAGAAAGGCTTTAAGCGTTATTAACCCTTTGAGGTGAGAAAAATCCCCCTTAAAAGAATCGCAGAAGGATAGAAAAACCACCTGGGAATTCATCCTGAGCGGCTATTGACGGGAGCGGAGCAAATGGTTATTAATTAAGAGCAATAAGCATATTTAAATAAGAGGGATAAATAAATCTATAAATTTTTAAAAAAACTTAAAATAGAAAAGTCCGTGAGACTGAAAGAAGGATTTTTAAGGTTTGGAAAGAAGCGGGCTTCGATTTTTTTATGTGAGGAGTGAGGTGAGCAAAAAAGAGAAAGCTTCGGTTTTAAAAAGCCAAAGAGCCAGGTTTTCGTCGGCCGAAAAGGGAATGACTTTGGTTGAGGTTGTGGTGTCCATGGCCATCATCGGCATTGTGGCCGTCGTCATCATTTCCAATTTCAGGAACACGCAGGCTTTAAGAGAACTGGAGGGCTCGGCCAGAGACATTCAGGCGACATTACACAAAGCCAGATTTCAGGCAGTCAGAATGCGCCTGAACCACCGAGTGAATTTTATTCAGGAAAGGAGCACCTGGTATTTCAGCATCGAAAGAGAAGACAGCCCTGGCGTCTGGAACTCCTTAGCCGGTTCCACAAAGAAGTCCATATCCCAGAAATTCAACGTGACTGTGAATCTTCCCAATCAGATGGTCATCTTCTCGCCGCTTGGTTTTATCTCGAACTTTAATTCCTATCAAAACAGCATATCTCTCCAGAGTCCCGAGCTGCAGCGCAACAGGCAGCCTGACCTGAGGGTGCTCAGTGTCTTTGCCGGAGGGGCTATTAAATACACAAAAACGGGCAGTGAGGAATGAGATGAGAAAAAGAATAAAATTTGCATTTTTCCGCTTTCATAATAACAAAAGGTTTTTCCAAGAAAAAAGATTCAAGGAAGGAAGGGATAGGAAGGGCTTTTCCTTGATAGAGGTTGTCATCGGAATTGCCCTGATTGGAGTTGGCCTCTTGAGCCTGGCCCAGATGTTCTATTACGGTGTGATGAACAACGCCAATTCTGACAGGTTGACGAACGCCACTTTTATGGCCCAGCAGCACATTGACTTTCTGCGAAACCTCAGCGCCCACGAGCTGAATGTCCTGACCACAAACCCGACTGATGAAAAGATAGACCTTAACGGCGACGGAGTCATCGATATCAGGAGAATAACCCGGGTTGTGCCTGTTGGATTCACCTACAGGGTGAGAGTTCTCATCTTCTCCAGGGAGCAGAGAGATACGAACGTGAATTTACTCCTCAATAATCCTATCAAGTATCGCGTCAGAGCTGCCATCAGCACCATTATCAGCAGGTGATGAAGATGAACAAGCCAAAAAGAAAGAAAAACGGATTTACTCTGGTCGAGCTTTTGGTGGGCAGTGTCATCATGCTGACCATCATCCTCATGACTCTTGCTCTTTATTCAAGGAGCAATCGTCTCTCGGTTGACCAGCAGCAGCTTTCCGATGTCCAGCATGAAATTCGTTTCGCCATGTATTATATTTCAAGGGATATCAAGAATGCCGGAGCTGGCCTGCCCGAGCAGTTTACTGGATATTTTCTCCAGGGAGTCAATAACGACCCCGCTCAAGTTAGCGGCAATCCCGACCAGCCCGGCTACCGGTTTCAAACCGATCGAGTGACAATATTCGGAAACACAGACCCTTTGAGGCTCTTCATCCAAAGCTACAATCCTGGCACAGGGATTGTCCAGCTCGAGGCGACCCAATTAAGCCTTTATCCCTACAATGCCAATTCCTACCCGACTGACACCCTTGGCTATGTCAACAGGCTCATCCTTATCCTTCCCAATCCGGAGTTGAACACCCAGAATGGAGAGCTCGGTCAAATCACCAATGTCGATTTCGCCACCAGCCAGATTTCATTCACTTCTCTCAATGTCCCTTTGCCCAATAACTTGCAGCCAGGCGGGGATACATCGAATTATAACAACGGCACGGTGAATTTCGTCGAGCTCAAGACATACTGGCTGGATATCAACGGCTCTTATACGGGCCTGACCGCTGGACAGAATGGCTACCTGGGAGTGCCCGGCGTTTTGTATCTCTCCAGATATAACACTCAAATCGGGGGCTTTGAGCACATGGCCCTGGCTCAGGGCGTTGAAGACTTTCAGGTCCAGTATCACGGTGACCTGGACCACGACCAGAATTTGGATGACAACAACGGCGACGGATTAGTCAATTATATAGACTACCAGAACTGGGATGAGAACAACTGGACAGATAATCCTGCTCTGGTTTCAGGGATTCGCAGCTTGAGAATCTGGGTTCTGGGAAAAACAGAGAAAGCTTTTACGAGCGTTGGAGGAACAACTCCGAGCCAGATGAGGTATGTTTTCGGCAAGCCGCTGCTGGCTGATTCTCCGGCCGGGTACGAGGCAGACAAGCACCGCAGGTTCCTGCTCCAATCAACGGTCAGCGTCAGGAATATGTCTTTAGGTATTTACAATATAGGAAGATGAGAGGTTGACGGTGAAAAAATATATTAGATATGAAGACATGAAAGAAAAGGGCTCGGCTCTGGTCGTTGTCCTCCTGGTCATTGCCTTTTTACAGATTGTCGGAGTTGTGCTCTTGACCGTTACCAGCACCGGTCCCAGAGTTGCCGAGAATGTGCGCGCCCAGCAGCAGGCCTCCAATGCCGCTGAGGCCGGGTTTGATGCTGTTTGGGCGGGCATCGAAGAGAATTTTGGCATGGGCAAATGGGGAAGTTTCGAGGGGCACTATCTAACAGAGCCGGTCGGAATCGATAACCCTCAAGCAACGAATTATTTTAGAAAATTAACCGACGGAGAAATTTTGAATTTGATCGACCCCGACAAAGACAATCATGCTAACTTGAACAATGTCTATTGTTTCCGGGAGTCTTTCATTCAAAGGACCGACGGTTCGCCGGATACTCGATTTTCCTTCACTGCCTTTTTGATCGACGACGAGGCAGGAGGCGGTATTCCCGACGCAGAGGATGCGCTCCTGGTCTGCATCGGGGTTGTCGAGCATGGAAAAAACATCACAACCACAAGATTGGAAGTTGAGATTGCCCTTATAACAGGGAAATGATTTATAGATAAAGAGGTAAGAAATGATCAAAAAAAAGAAGATATTTTTTATTTTCCTTCCATTATTCATAATCATCTCTATTCTTGTCATTAAATTCTGGGCGCAGCTGGCCTGCAACGAATACACGACAGTCTTCACCGAGAATTTTGACACTATCGATTACAAGGACACCGTTTATTCCTCTGTCTCCTCCTGGCCGCCCGGTCCTGTGACTCTCAGCTATCTTGGCGGACAATTGGATATGTCACAGCCTTCAGGAATCGGAGCCAAGATCTATGTCTGCGACAAGGGCGATTTTGATGGCGACGGCCTGGATGATTTAATCGGTCTTGATATCAGCGAAGCCGGCGGAAGACAATACGAATTAGTCCTGGTGAGGAACCAATTTAAGGACCTTAATGGCGACGGAATAGACGATGACGGAGAAATTTTTGTCATCGACCGCCTTGAGACCTATGACTATGACTTAACCGGCACCGTGCCTTCCATATCTGTCGGAGATTATAACGGCGACGGGCTGCTCGACTTTTTCTTCGTCAAGAATATAGAAGACCTAGCGATATACAGTGATTTTCTCGCTGCCATGTATATTAACACCGGAACAAAAACTGACCCGAATTTCAATCAGTACTTCGTTGCCCCCAGCCTCGACTTCACGACGAAGTTTATGAACAAGGGTATTTATATCCGATGGGCAGGTGACCACATCGATTCCGCGGACATCGACAAGGACGGAGATACAGACATCCTTTTTATCGCCGAGGATAAGATCTGGGTGGTCAGAAACCCAGGCCCGACTAATTTCACTCTCAACAACTGGCAAATCTCCGAGCTCAGCTATAACCAGCGCCCCGGCTTTCCCACCGGCGACCTGATGGGCGGCTCGGCCATCGAAGCCGCTGATTTTGACCGTGACGGAGACCTGGACATCGTTGCCGGCTCGGTCGAATGGGTCGACTACCTTGCTTATTATTCGAATGACGGTACCGGAAACTATACCTTTTATAAGATTCCCATTCCTGATATTAACTGTATCGGCACAGTCGCCGTTTGTGCTGAAGATTTCAATAGAGACGGCAGGATTGACATCATGTGCGCCAATGATAAATGGCGCGCCGGGAACCTGTCCAGGCTTTATATGTTCAGGAATGAGGGAAATAATCCAGCCGGGGGCGGCATTCCTGTAAATTTCAAGTTCATATGCTATAACAGCTGTGTGCCGATCAATGACCCTGCAAACGATGCAGACATTGTTGTCGCTGTCGATTATGATAGAGACGATGATTTCGATGTCATTACCTGTGACGCTAACCATTCAGGTGACTATTTTCTATTCTCAAACAAACTCGCCCCTGTCTACAGCCTTTTCGGCGAAGCCCGCTCGACCAATCTGCTGGCCGGGCTGGACGAGAATCTCTATGCTGTGACCAAGGCCAAGATTAAGACCTTGACCCAGGGAATCAAGGGAACCTCGAGCACCGGCCTTAAGATTACCTATTACCTCTCGAATAACGGCATTGACTGGGAGTTATTCGCGGCTTATGAGGGCTCTGATATCCATAACTACAGCGACCTCCCAGTGCACAAATTCGAGCACTTCGGCTCAAAGCTCTTCTGGAAGGCGGTGATGAATGCTCAGGAAGATGCTATGGCCGAATATACAGGAGCTTCCTATGATACGCCTTCCGTTGCCCAGATTGATTTTGAATTCGTCCATGTTGAGCGCAAAGAATATTCTCGGACATCGGCTGCGGCCACCTTTGTCGATTACAGCGGTGTGCTCAAGAAGTGCATCATCGCCAGCACATTTTATTATCCGGGCTGGCAGGGTCATTTAAGGGCCTATGATGTCTCGGCGATGACCGCAGAGAACACAGCCTATTCTGTGCTGCGGACGATCACCCGCTCAGACCCCTCCTCTCCAACAGGGAGGAGCATCTTGATCGAGGGCGTTGAGATTCTATGGGATGCCGGGCAGCTCTTGGACGCAAGGACAGCCAGCAGCAGGGCGATTTACACTGCTGTTCCCTCAGGAGGAAAACTGAGCAGGATAGATTTCAGCGAGAGCAATGTTGGCACTTTAGGGCCGATATTACAGGATGTTAACAATGATAATGCGGCCTTGATCAACTTTGTCCGCGGCGAAGGCCGCGATTGGAAGCTTGGAGACAGCAACCACTCCACCCCGTTCGTTGTTGGACCTCCGCAAGAGGAGGCTTTGTTGATGGGGAGCGGATACTTGGAATTCAAGAATTATTGGAAGAACCGTCGCAAGGTCATCTACCTCGGAGCCAACGACGGAATGCTTCACTGCTTTGACATCGTCAGCGGTGAAGAATTGTGGGCTTTTATTCCCTACAACTTGCTGCCAAAATTGAGGAACATGTGCAACGTTATTCCGGAGACTGGACAGAGAACTTTCAACAGAGATGCTTATGTCGACGCCAGCCCGACCGTTGCCGATGTTTATATCGATATAAATGGAGATACTATAAAAGAATGGATCACCATTCTCGTCTGCGGTCAGGGTCCAGGCAAGGGCAGCTCCCTTGCCGGCGGGTTGAACTATTATTTTGCCCTTGATGTCAGCGACCCGGAAAATCCTCATCCTCTCTGGGAGTTCACTGAGAGTGTGATGGGAGAGACCTGGTCTGTTCCCCAGGTCGGCAAGGTCGTCAAGCAGGGCAGTCCAGCCTGGGTGGCTTTTGTCGGCTCGGGCTACGACAATGACGTCAACAACGTTCTCGGCCATCGATTCTATGGAGTTGACCTAGAGACTGGTTCGGCTTTCTGGACATACACCGATTCTGGAGTCGATACCAAAACCAAGCATGGCTTCACCTGGGATATTCAGAATGCCTTTGTCGGCTCGCCTTCAATAGTTGATGTCAATCAGGACGGCAGAGTGGACCTGGTCTATTTTGCTGACCTGGATGGACGGTTGTGGAGAGCAGAGGTGAGAGCGAATTTTCAAGATGCAAGCTCCTGGCCGGTGACAAAAGTCTATGAAGACGCAAAGAACTTCCCGATCGTGGTCAAGCCTGCTCTCTGGATAAAAGCCGGCGGGTTTCCCAGAGTATTTTTTGGGACAGGAGGGGATGATAAAGCCCCAAGTGATGTTACCTATTCCTTTGTTGCCCTTGTCGACAAGGCGACTCCTGAAGTGGAGTGGTATCTCGGTGACCCATCCCTTCTCAACCTCCCTGTCAACAAAGATGCAGGAAATTTGGATATTGGAGAGAAAGTTTGGGCTGATCCGGTCACGGCTAATTTAATCTGCTATTTCAGCACCTTGAAGGGAAACATCGAGAGTGTGGACCCCTGCGAAAACATCCTTGGAATCGGAAAGCTCTACGCCAGGTATGTAGAGTCAATCGCAGGTTCGGTTGTCGGTGCTACTGCCTTATGGGTTGAGCCAGGAGTAGCTGTGGAGAGCCTGCAGCTTGAGATTAAAACCAGGGCTGCTGTCACCTTAGGTGAGAGACAGACAACAGGAAGCGGCGTGCGCAAGAGGGAAATCTATATTCAGGAATACGATTCGACAATCCAGAGAATGGAGCAGACAATTCTCTCTTCGTTGAAAGTCAAGTCTTGGAGAGAGATATTCAAGATCATTAAATAAGACCAAAAAGAAGCGTCAGTAAAACAAATTCCTGAACAGGCCGAGATAGGCCCTGATCAGCCCTTTTCCCCAGAGAAGGGAGACGAAGGCTGAGGGCGCTAAAAAAGTTCCGAAGGGCAGTGAGTAGTGGAGGCTCTTCTTCCTGAAGATGATGAAGAAAGCGCCGACAAGAGCGCCGGCAAAAGAGGCGATGATCAGGGTGAGAAGGGTGTGAGGCAGGCCAAGGTAAGCGCCTATCATCAGCATCAAAGTCACATCGCCCATTCCCATTCCTTCTTTTTTTCGCAGGAGATAATAGGCGGCATAGATGAAAAGAAGGAACCCGGCTCCAGCCACTGCTCCGACCAAGGCTTGAGTCAAATTTAAATCTTTGCGAAAAATGGAGTAGACGAGAGCCAGAACTATGCCCGGCAGGGTTATCTCGTCGGGCAAGATTTGGTGATAATAATCGATGAAGGCCAGGGCGATCAAGGCGCTGGAGAAGAGGCAGGAGGCAAAGAAGAAAAAGCTCAAGGAGTAATGAGCGAAGAGGAGAATAAAGCTCAAGGGAGTTAGAAATTCGACCAGAGGATAGGTTAAGGAAATCTTTCCTCGGCAGTAACGGCATCTTCCTCCCAGGACCAGAAAAGAGATGATAGGAATGTTGTCGTAGAACCTTATCCTCTGCCTGCAGTGTGGGCAGGAGGATGGAGGCTTGAGGATGCTCATTCCCAGCGGAAGCCTGTAGATGAGGACATTGAGGAAGCTTCCCCAGGCAAGGCCGAAGAGGATGATGACGATTATCTTTTCCACCAAATTGTTGGAGCCTCCACTTCCCCGGTCTGTGGCACGTAGACATATTCTTTGCCGTCCAAGTCTTTTGGCAGAGAGCCGAGAAACCCGGCTTTGACCAGCTGGCTTAGGTCCATAGGGTTTCGGCCAAATCTCTGCTTGAATTTTTCTATCGCCTCTTTGATGTTCTGGATATCGATGGTGGCTTTGGCCCGGTAGAGGTGATTGGAGGCAATTTTCTTGACCCTTTCATCGGTTGTTGTCTGGTAAATTTCAAGCCAAGCTTGTAAAGCGCTCTGGTAGTCCATAGCCTTGTAGAGCGAATCGGCATAGAGGCGCCGGAGAATGTCCGGCGCTCCTTTGACCTCCATCGCTTTCTTGTAATATTCCTGAGCCAGCTTCTGGTCCTTTTTTATCATCTGGGCGTAATGTCCGCCCGTGTAGGGGAAAAACCACTGGTCTGGGTTTTTCTCCAGGCCTTTATCCAGAATCTTTAGAGCTAAATCAAGGTCCTGAGCCTCGTAGGCGGCGATCAAGGCTCCTGTATCATAGGGGTCAAGATAGTGCGGGTCTAACTCGGAGATTATCGAGAAAATATGGTCGAGATACTCGAACCTCTCAGGGATATTGTAATCGCTGTAATACTGGATGGCCCAGACATAGATGATGTCGGCCAGAAGAGAGGAGTAGCCGAAGGTGGCAAACTTGAGGTATTTTCCTGAAGGGATGTAGATGATGGACGAGCCTGGGATTTTTTTTCTTATGATGCCGTCTGTCTCAACCTTCAAGGCCATGAAAACGCCGCAGCTCAGGATAAGGAAGAAGGCCAGGAAGATGGGGCTGAAATCTTTCCCATGCCCGGATTTTTTTCTGACAGCCATCAAATGAAATCTCTCTTCCTGAAAACAAGAAGGGCTAAGGTCAGGACAAAGACTGTGTAGAAAATCCCGTAAAGAGTAGAGAAGAGAAAAATCTTGGGCGGGATGGGAAGCTTTTGGACGACCTCCATCTTGAAGTTGAAATTCTCAAGGTCTGGAACAAAATGGTAGAGGAGCTGAGCCAGAGTCTTTCCTAATCCTGGTTTGACTTTTTTGATAAGAGTTTCAAGTCCCCAGGAAAAATGGCCGATGAGATAAAAGGAGAGGGAGAAAAGAGAGCTGAGGATGGGCGTTGAGAAGCAAGAAAAGAGAAGGGCGACCGAGGTGACTAGGCAGAGCTCAAAAAAGATGAAGAGGATGGCGACCAGCAGCTGCCATTCAAGCTTGAAGGTATGGGCAAAGATGACAGCAAGGAAAATGATGCTCATTCCAAGGAGCATGACCAGCAGGGTTAAGACCAGTCCAAAATATTTTCCCAAGAGAAACTGGTAGCGGTGGATGGGCTTGACCAGAAGGGTGTGGATTGTCCTCTTG
>CAZJXZ010000087.1:0-10401 GCA_964549955.1 uncultured Eubacteriales bacterium | reverse complement strand
GTAAATTCAAGGGTGGACAAAATGTCAATGTTTGATGATATCCCAGTAGATGTAGGAGTGGTATACGAAGGAGAGAGAATAAGAAGAAAACAGATGTTTGTAGAGCTCGGAGGATCAAATGTTGAGTATAAATTCGAACTTGTCGGAGTTAAAGAACCTGAAGAAATAGAAGATGAAGAAATAACAGTTATAGGACCAGACCTAAAGGATATGAAAGAAGGAGAAAGTTATCCTCTTGCAATAATTGTTGAAGTAGCTGGAAAAGAAGTTGAAAAAGACTTCGAAGGAATACTTGAAAGGAGGATTCATGATTACACTAACTATATTCAGGGGGTTATGCATCTCAACCAGAGATACGATATATGGTGCCGAGTGAGCAAAGACGCAGTTAAAAAAGGATTAAATTCATTTACTTATATTGGGAAAGTTCTTATAAGACTATATAAAAGTGAGTTCCCAATAGCTGAGAAGATTCAAGTAACCTTTGTAACAGATCAAGGAAAGGTAAAAGAGCTCTATGAAGAAGCTCTTAAAATATATGATGTAAGAGATGCAAGAGCACGTGGATTAAAAGATGAAGAAGTTAATGTTTTTTACGGCTGTAGTTTATGTCAGTCATTTGCTCCAACCCATGTTTGTATCATAACTCCACAGAGATACGCTAACTGTGGATCAATAAGCTGGTTTGACGGCAGAGCCGCAGCTAGAGTAGACCCTAAGGGACCTATTTATGAAGTACCAAAAGGAGAATGTTTAGACCCATTAAGAGGAGAATATACAGGGACTAATGAAGTCATTAGAAAGAAGTCAATGGGAGAAATAAACAGAGTATGGTTATATTCAGCATTTGGCTATCCACATACGTCATGTGGGTGCTTCGAAGCAGTAGCATTCTACGTACCTGAAGTAGATGGTCTTGGAGTTGTACATAGAGGATTTAAGGATGCTACTATCATCGGTCTTACTTTTTCAGCAATAGCCGACTCAACTGCGGGTGGCAGACAGATAGAAGGATTTCACGGATTATCAATAGAATACATGCGATCACCTAAGTTTTTACAGTCAGACGGTGGATGGGACAGAATTGTCTGGCTCCCAAAAGAGTTAAAAGAAAAATTGAAAGACTTCATACCTGAGGATATCGTTGATAAAATAGCAACAGAGAAAGAAGCTACAAACCTAGAGGAGTTAAAAGAATTCTTGAAAAGGGCTGAGCATCCGGTTGTTGGACGTTGGAAGGCAATAGAGGAGGTTGTAAGACCGGAAGAGATTCCGGCAGAGATTTCACCTGAAGCTCTTATCGGTATTCCAGCTATGGCTGGTCTTACACCGGTCTTTAAGATTGTTCTTACGGGTGCTCGAATAAAAGCGGGCAAGTTACGATTGAAAAGATTACCAAAGAAAGGAGAAGGCTAAACATGGGTGATGAGGATAAGAACAGTAGCAGGTTCTTCAATAAACTAACTGAACTTCTATTGGAGAATTTAATGAAGCACGGTGTGATAGAATTAGAAGATGTGAGTATTGAGGCGGATAAATTAGAACTATGGATTCAGTCTGTTGTTCCGCCAGTCGTTAAAGAAAAAATTCCACCACCAATAGTCAAACCAATAGAGATTACAGAAATTGAATTCATACCCCCACAACCAGAATGGATGGGAAGGATAGCTGAGGTTAGGTTAGGTGCTACTAAAAGTGAAGGAGGTACGAGGGACAGAAGCTTTATAATTGGAGGTGAAACACTTCCACCCTTCTATCTATTTCAGGGGGTTATGCCCCACCCACCAGTTATTGCCATGGACGTATTTGATATGAGAGTTCCGCTACCAAAAGCCATAAAAATGCACTTCAACGAAGTAATGGACGACTCTGCAGAATGGGCTAAGAGATGCGTTGAAACATATAATGCAGAAATGATTAACCTTCATCTGGCAAGTACAGACCCGTATATAAAAGATACCTCCCCATCCCAAGCCGCTAAAACCATAGAAGAAGTTTTACAGGCTGTAAAAGTTCCTATTTGTGTAGGTGGTTCAGGGAACGCTGAAAAGGATTCCGATGTCTTCCTGAGGATTGCTGAAGTAAGTGAGGGAGAGAATTTATTGATAAATTCTTTAAACCTTGATATGGGAGCGAAACTCGAGGAAGTTGCCAAAAAAATAAGGGAACATGGGCATACCATAATAGCATTCTCTCCCATGGACTTAGATAAAGCGAGGGAACTCAATAGAAAATTATACGATTTTGTTGAGAAAGATCAGATACTTATGGACACAAACACCGCGGGTATTGGATACGGTTTAGAGTACGGTTTTACAGCGATGGAAAGAGCGAGATTCTATGCGTTAAAGGGAGATGAGGATCTGCAACATCCTATAGCTGCTGGTGTAACAAATGCTTGGGTTGCCAGGGAAGCTTGGATGAAGATGGACCCTTACTGGGGGCCTGGTGAGATAAGGGGTCCGATATGGGAGACCATTACAGCTTTAGCGAATCTCCTTGCGGGAGCGGATTACTTCATGATGATGCATCCAACTTCAATTAAGACCATACATGAGGTCATTAATTATTTACTGAAAGGAAATGCGGGAAAAGCGGAGGATATTTATAGCTGGGTTAGTGCGAAGTTGAGGTGATGATATTGCCCTGGAAAGCGGTGAGCCCTATCGGAATCTATAATCTATTGCCAAAAACAAACTGCAAGAAATGTGAAGAAGAAAATTGTATGGCATTTGCTGTAAAACTCGTAAATATGGAGACAAAACTGGAGAAATGTACACCACTTTTAGAGGAAGAAAAATACAAAGAAAGCTACAAAAAGCTCAAGGAGATACTAAGACCTCTTGTCAGAGAAATAATAATAGGAAATCAAAAGAGAACTGTCAAGATAGGTGGAGAATATGTTATGAACAGACACGAACTGACTTACATTAATCCCGCACCAATAGCTATTGATGTGGATGACGAGATGAGCGAAGAAGAGGTTATTAAGAGAGTAAAATTTATCAATGATTTCACGTACGAATATATAAGTAAAATCTTAAAACTTGATTTAATCGCTGTTAGGTCTGTATCTAATGATCCAAAAAGATTTAAGAAAACCGTAAAAATTGTAACCGAAAATACAGATCTTCCGTTGATTTTATGTTCACTAAATCCAGAAGTTGTAGAAGCGGGATTATCTATTTTAGATGGAAGTAAACCACTAATCTATGCGGCAACAAAGGAAAACTGGAAAGAGATGGCAGGACTTGCATTAACACACAAATGTCCTCTAACAGTTTTCTCGCCATCGGACTTAAAAATGCTGATATCATTGGCAAAGGCTCTCTTGGATTACGGTATTGAAGACTTAGCGTTAGATCCAGGAACATTTTTCGGAGATGGTTTACGAACAAGTATAGACGCCTTTACTATGTTAAGATGGAAGGCATGCAATGAAGGCTTTGAACTAACTCAATTCCCATTGGTAGGCACCCCAATAACTGCGTGGCTAACTATAAATGGTTCACCTGCGGACAAAGCCTGGTGGGAAGCACTTACGGCCTCCACATTGCTCACACGATACGCTAATCTATTGATTATGCATAGCATAGAAGCGTGGTCCCTTCTACCGTCTGTCATATGGCGATTTAACCTCTACACTGATCCTCGAAAACCAGTCGCAGTTACTCCTCAGCTGAAACTAATAAGGAATCCCGATGCATGGTCACCAATAATGGTTACCGGCAATTTTGCCTTGACCTATTACCTTGTTTCTGGAGACATGGAGTCTGCCAAAATTGATTGCTATCTCCTCGTAATTGATACTGAGGGAATAGCTGTCGAATGCGCTGTTCCAGGTAAGAGATTTACTCCCGAAAATATAGCTGATCTGATAAAATCGTTTGAATGTGAGAGATTAGTTGAACATAGAATCTTAGTAATTCCAGGAAAAGCTGCACGATTATCAGGAGATATAGAAGATGCAACTGGCTGGAGAGTACTAGTAGGGCCTCCGGATTCAGCTGATATAGCAAAATTCACCTCAAAATGGAATGAAACAATAGAGGAACTAAAACTGGGGAAAGAAGAGTAAATGAAAAGAGTTATCTCTGTTTCTGGTAAGGGAGGAAGTGGAAAAACAACTTTAACCGCTCTTCTATTAAAAGTAATGCTCAGCAAGGCTCCAAATAAATCTATCTTAGTCGTCGACGCAGATCCAGCAACAAACTTATCTGATGTAACTGGAGTAGAAGTAAAGAAGACCGTTGGAACGGTCGCTAATAAGCTTAAACTATCAATTGAGAAGGAAGAGTTATCACCCTATGTTTCTAAAGCTGATGTGCTCGAGTCATGGGTTTACGAAACAGTAATTGAGAAGGAGGATTTTGATATGCTTGTAATGGGTAGAACTGAAGGAGAGGGCTGCTACTGCTATGTTAACAGCATCTTAACCCGAATATTAGATACTCTTACAAAAAATTATGATATAACCCTCATGGATATGGAAGCAGGATTGGAGCATCTCAGTCGAAGAACAGACAGAGATTTAGATGCCCTGATAATCGTCACTGATCCATCAAAAATGGGTTTGAAAACAACTGAAAGAATAAGAAAATTAGCAGCTGAGGTTCATATAAATGTAAAGGGAATATACTTGGTTGGTAATCAGTTTCCAGCAGAGATGGATGAATTTTTAAGAGGTTATGCAAAGGAGATCGATACGGAATATGCAGGCATCATCCCGATAGACTCAAACATAGCCCATTATAATGTTATGGGCAGATCACTGCTGGAATTACCAGAGGACTCCCCAGCGGTAAAAGTAGCTGAAAACATTGCAAGAATAATAGAACTCCTCTAAAAAATGTGCATGGAGGTGATCATGAAAATTCTCATTTTAATACAGCGAAATTACGGCGAGCGAATAGCTCAACAAGTTAAAGCCAGAAAATTACCAGAATGGTCTGTAGATGTAGTCAAACTTCCATCAATAGAGTATTCTAAAGCTTTAGATTCACCTGAAGAAGCATTAGAAGAGATTAGTTTCAGCAATTGTGACTTACTGCTTTCTTTAGGCGAGCAACCATCTGTCCCTCTTTTAATTCCCGCGATCGTAAATAGAACAGGTGCAAAAGCAGTCATAATAGCCGTTGATAATCCTGACTGGGTTCCAGGAAGAGGATTGGAAGAACAGTTAATAAATGAATTAAAAGAAAAAAACACGAGCTGTTATTTTGCGAAGCCGCTTTGCTCCTTAAAACCACAGAATGATCCGTTTATTAACGAATTTACCACAGTATTTGGTCTTCCCATACTCGAAATAACCGTAAAAGATGGATTCATAGAAGATGTGAAAGTAAGACGTGGATCACCTTGTGGATCAACTTGGTTTGTTGCTCATAAACTTTCAGGAATTCCTGTTTCACAGGCTAAATACGACGCTGCAATTCAACTCTCTAATTACCCGTGTTTGGCATCAACTAAAATAGACCATTCTTTAAAAGATAGTATAATGCATATGGCATGTCATATCTTGCAGAAGGAAATTGAAAGAGCGGTATTAACTAACGATTAAGTATATTTGATTTTTCTACAAGCTTTCCACCATAGTGGGAAAAGTTCCTGTTTACCGGGGAGAGCATATCCAGCCGTATATTCATCCATGAAGTCTGCATCCTTTAAAAGTTCAAAATAACTCATTAAATCCGCTATTTCTTTAGCTTTTCTTCTGTATTCCTCAGATATGAGGGTTAGATATGCCCCTCCAACAGATCCGTTTCCAAGATAAACTATTTTTGCATTGAGGAATTCTGGTATTAATCCGATTGCCATCGCACTATTAGGATCTAAGTAACTCCCAAATGCACCACAAATATACACCTTGGTCACGTCACTGACCGATAATCTCATTCTCTTTAATATAACCCCTATTGCTGCACAGGCAGATGATTTAGAATCGATCAAGTTCACTATATCTCGTTCGGTGAACACGATATCTCTACCTATACTTGTATCCTCCGCCGGGGCAACAACATATTCATATCCATCCTCACCTTCTCTAATGTAAGGAGATTTTATGTTCCGATTTATTTTTCCAAGGCTATCTATTATTCCTTTCCTAAACATTTCAGCGAATAGGTCGATTAAGCCTGAACCACAGATCCCTTTAGGTTTAATAGCTCCAATTACGGTACATTTAGCCTTCAACGTTTTGGGATCTATCTCAACCTTCTCGATTGCGCCTTCAATAGCTCTTAAACCAAACTTAATGCCCCATCCCTCAAATGCTGGCCCAGCAGCAGCTGTTGTTGACAAATACCAGCCTTCGCTTCCAAGGACAACTTCAACATTCGTTCCAATATCTATTAATAGAGAAATGTCAGGTGACTCGTGCATACCAGAAAGAAGAATATCTCCTATGGCATCTCCACCCAAAAATCTGCTTGCACACGGTAGGCAAAATACCTCAGCTAGTGGATTAACCTTTAAATTTAACGTACCCGCGCTTAAAATTACTGGTTCTCTATCGACTTCTGCTTTAGGCTCGAGGAGTGGAGAAGGATTCATTCTTGCAAATAAATAAGTCATGACCGTGTTTCCAGCTACACAGATATCATATATTTCATGTTCATCAACGTTACATCTGACCTTCAATCTCACAATTAAGTCGTTTATAGTATCAATTACCGTTTTTTGGAGCATAGGCAAACCGTCTTTAACATCCATTGTATAACTTATCCTCGAAACAACATCTTCTCCATACATTAACTGCTTATTATAGTCTGACTCAGACCCTAAAACGTCGCCTGTTACCAGATTAACTAAATAGGCAACCACCTTTGTGGTTCCTATATCTATAGCTAAACCAAAAAGCCTATCTCGTGTATCACCTTCCTCTATAGCTAAAGTCTTTGTTCTATTAGCTATCTTCTTAACAGTCAATGTTACTCCATTTGAATCACCCCCAAGTACCTTTCTCACAAGAGGTTCAGGTTTAATCTTGGGTAGCATAGCATCCGTTTGTATTCTTTGCCCTTCAATCCTTGTCTCGGGTGGAATAAATATTTCACAATCAGATTTGGGATAGGCGAGACAAGCTAAAATATGTCCTTCGGAGAGCTCTTCGTTTGTCAATAATTTCTCCTCCGGATTATATCTAAAATCTACTTCCCCTCTTTTTACCGCAACCTTACATTTACCGCAGTCCCCTTTTCCTCCGCATATACTTCTTATGTTTATTCCAGCAATTCTACTAGCCTCAAGTAAGCTTACTTCTTCAAATATCACCATCCTTCTTCCATACGGTTGAAAGGTTACAGTAACCTTAGCCATAAATCTATGCCCTTCTTAAAACTATGAGTCCAAAGGCACTCGTTTCTGCATTTAAAGTTTTTCATGTTAAAGTTTCCACCAGCACGTTAAGATTTTCAATCCAATTTTTTTCGCTTAAATTTTGGAACGACCATGTAGCATTAGGATGATAATATCTATCAAGAGATATCGTTTTTATATGGGGTGCGAAAATTTTTAAGCATGAGAGCAATTGTGATTGTAACTGATAGGTTATACCAACATAGACTGCTATTTCGTGTGGTTTTGAACCATCAAGACTCCATTCAGGATCGCGTAATCGGTCAGTAATCTCAATGGAACCCATTGACAGAGCAGGTTTCAAATTCCGTTCTAAAAACGCGCTAAGGGTGTTAGCGGTAGCTACGATAGGAATTTTAGCTAAATTAGCAATTTTAATGACGTAGTCTATGAGCAATTCTTCTCCAACTTTAGTTTTGAGAGCTTCGGCTCCAACAATTATTAATGGATTTTTAGCTTTTTTCAATATTTTCCCAGCTACTTCTCCGGTCAATTTAAGAGCTATTTTTGATCCTGGAACATTACCTCGCCGCCATGGAGTAACAGACATAGCACCTCATTCCTCCTTCTTTTTAACTCTCACTAATCTCTCTAATAAGGTTGGATCAATTGTGGGAACTTCCCAAGGTTTCCAACCACCATCCTTAAGATATTCCATAATTTCACCTTTGATGGTAATAGGTACATCTGCTTCTGTCCGTACAAACAGATGTAAATCCTCAGGTAATTTCCCATAAAACTTCTTGTACAGGTCTGTGTAGTGTGTTAATTTTATCATTCTACCTTTCGTAGTATCATTAGGTCGTATACAAAGTTTAGCGGTCATAACCATAGCCTCTTCGCGAGTTTCAGCTACGTAAATTAAATGCTCAGGGGCAGGCCCAATCCAATTTTTATCACCGGTTCGAGCATCAAAGACTTCGAAGCACCCCCTATCTTCCTTTCGACCAAGATACAATCTCCTATACTTGGCGCCCTGGGGACCAAGAATTACCGGGATACCAAGTCTATTGTAGCCAGAAGCTATTGAAGCAGCTTTCTGCGACATTGCACCCCACACGACACCACATGCACCGACTCTATTTAAAACATAATCCGCAATTTCTTCGTAATTCGCCCTTAGTTTACGTTTTCCGAAGAGGCTGGCGATTTTTATGGCTGCACCAGATATATGCGGATTGGCGACGCATGAACCAACATTTACAAGACCCCCCGCATCAAAATACCCCTTGTATTCCTCGTACAGTGATTTCCCTTCTTCATTGCTGTACAGGGCGATACTCATTGCTGAGCACCCCGAAGCGGTAACAATGTATCTTCTTTTCAGAAATTCTTCGGCCATTATTGTAACATCGCGTCCACCTTCAGGATAATTTGCACATCCAACATAGGCTACTACACCTGGAATTTCACCCAGAACTATCGGTGAACCGACTTCCCTGATTTCGGTATCAAGGATGGGACCTCTACCGATTCTAATCTTGTGCCGTTCCGTTTTTACTTTTGATCCAGCGGCACTTACCATTAAACTATGTATCGGGATATGAGTTGGACATTCGCTTTCACAGGAGGTACAGCCAAGGCATTTATCATAAAGGTCCGCCAGTTTATCGAAGTCACCATGCTTTGCGGCAAAAACCGCCTCATCTATTGGTAGGTCTATCGGACAAATTCTCCTACATTCTCCACAATTGCTACAATGTTCAGCAATTTCGTTCTTATTTTTATCGTCTGGCAAGGTCTTGAACTTTCTTCTGACTGGCGCCATTTTTTGTGCTGTTAAGACCGCGACTGCTCCAACTTTTTCCATATCGAGTATCAAAACACCCGGTTGCCTTCCAGAAACTAACGTATCAACTATCTCCTCTACTGGTTTATCAGTCATATCAGGCAATCCATAACAAGCTTTATCAGATGCAGCTATGACCGGCGTTTTGGTTCGTTGTGCCTCCTTAACAACCATTGTATGTATGCATTGTTCACTGATAACAAGGACATCAGCTGCTCCAGATCTAATAAATCGAAGTTGATGCGAGATCGGGCCGACTATCTTAGCTTGATTATCATATCGTGTGATATCGAGGGCAGTGCAGCACACCCCTAAAACCTCTATTTGCTCTCCAGGCCTTCCAAATCCATATCTCTTCATAAAATCTACTATTTCTATCCCACTGGAGACATTGTGGCCTATACAAAAGATTATTGGCTTTGTAAGGTCGGCAATTCCCATACCAATTTCGGTTAAAGGTGCATCTGGATCCCCTCTAGGAAAGCCATAGGTAACTACTTGAGCCACATCCGCAACTTCCATGCCTACATGGTCTAACATCCCTACATGAAGATTCTTCGATTCAAAATCTAAGTAGCTTCCTTCCTGTCCAGTATGGGCCGCAGACAATGTTTGAATAATCTGTTCTTCCACATAATTCAAGGTATAGGCGAGGTCCCCAAGTGTTCTTGGTTTGATCCCCGTAACAAGTCTGGTTACTGGCATTTCAATATGTATCTCTTTCCCGAGCTCTATCGGCCAGTCTTCTCCATACTTCTCAATTAAATGATCAACGAGATGTCGTGCATGGCTTGTATGTGCTGCTGCTCCGATAATCCATGTTAATAACACCATTCGCCCCTGTTGAGCCGCTATATCAATTCCGCACGCTCCTCTTCTACCGCCCGATAAATCACACTTCCCGTAGGTACAGAGACAGCATAAGTCGCAGAACGGCATGTAAAAAGGCTTATATCGATTTAATAATCTCATATCCCATTCTCTCAGGGTAGCTATTTTTGGCATTGGTGTAGGGCCCATAGGTTCCCATTCTTCCTCTACGGCAACACGACCAATAGCCATCTCAACATCTTCAAGTGATAATCCACTACTTTTAAGAGATTTTACTGAGATCTTTAACGGTCCCTTTTCAGCCATGGTGTTTCACCTTCAACTGATAGTAAATACTTTGTTTTTATCTTTTATGAATTTTATTCGAAACTGGACAAATGACCCGGTTCGCAGAAGGCAGTGCGGTGTTCCACCAGAGACCACCT